>JBEEKN010000030.1:0-31757 GCA_041168605.1 Bacteroidota bacterium
TGTTTAAAAATAAGGATTAATTCCAAACAACCAATTTTTTCTCAAAAACACATAAAAGAAAGCTCAAAGTTAATAGTTGAGTTTTGTTTGGTTAAAGATCCTTCAATATATTGAGGAATACGGCGTTTTATTTCGAATTGAAAAAGAAAAAGGTATAAAAACGAAACGCTCCTTGCGGAGCGTCAGACTAGAGATGCTATCTCCAGCGGAGTTATTTGGACAAAATTACATAATAAATGGATAGTCGCCAAGAAATTAATAAAAAAGAAAGAGTACAGGTTTATGTTGATGGATTCAATTTATATTTCGGTATGGTTGAAGCAAGTTATAAGCAATGTAAATGGTTAGACTTGAGACTTCTTTCTGAAAATTTATTGAAATCGTCTCAAGAATTAGTTGGGGTAAAGTACTTTACTAGTAGGCTAAATTATAATCCAGAAAAACAGAAGAGGCAAACAATTTATATAGAAGCATTACAAACTACCAATGTGGATATTTATTTTGGTCAATACCAGTCAGACACAATTAAGTGAAAAAGTTGTGGAATCCAGTGGCCAAAATTCAATGAGAAAATGACTGATGTTAATATTGCAACAGAAATGTTAAATGATGCATTTCATGATAAGTATGATACAGCGATGTTAATTTCAGGAGACAGCGATTTAGTTCCGCCAATTCGCTCCATACACGAAAACTGGAATTCTAAAAGAGTGTTTGTGGCTTTTCCACCAAAGCGTCATAACCAAACAGTTGCAGATGTTTCTAAAGGAAATTTAATAATTGGCAGAAAAAAACTTGTGGATAGTCAATTTCCTTTTCATGTAATAAAATCAGATGGTTATTTATTGACCAAGCCTTTAAATTGGAAGTAAAGTTGTTACTGCAAAACAAAAAAAGGAACCGTGAGGGTTCCTTTTTCGTGTTACAAGCGATGAGGATGTATTAATCACATTCGAAAAGTCGAATGTTCTGTATATTAAATCGAGTCTCTGTATTCGCCTTTTTTAGGTTTTAATCCTCCTGTAAGTAATCGAATAAAATCAATTAACCATAGAATCCCAAAAAGTCCAGCTGTTAAAAGCATTAGTATGCCTATTCCGGGATATCCCAAGTAAAATCTATGTATACCTAATCCACCAAGAAAAAAGCATATAATTGCAGCCGCAATTTGACTTTTCCCAGAGGATGAATTATTTTGTCCTTTAGTTATTGTAATACTTGTAGATGTATTATTTGAATTTTTAATTATATCCTTTGTTCCATTTGGATACTTTATCATCACTACCTCTGAACTGCGAATAGATATAGTAGGACCTTCAGTATTATTACATTTTTTATATTTTATCTCATCCTCACCAATTTCAAGAACCTTAGCCTCGATTTCATCTCCATTTTTACAAATGATAAAATCACATTCTGACACATCTTCATTCATTATTGGGTCAGTGTAAATGTCGCTTTCTATTAGTGCGCTTTCAACAAAGTCAATGTTATCTTCAGTTGGTTGAGATTGTTTAGGTTCGTTAGAAATAGAATAATTACTACGTGAACCTTGAAATTCATATGAAACCTCATTTGCATTGACATCTTCTACATTTGTTGGTTTAGACCAAATATTTCTTGATGCTTTTAGTTTAGCTGTTTCACTTGATGATTGAAGATCTTTATTGATCATGCAGGAATTAAGTAGTAATATACTTGAAATACCTACGATAAATGATGTTATCGATTTCATAAATATTAATGTGTTAGATTTTGGTGATTAGAACTCTATGATTTCTTTTATGCTGAAAAATTTAAATTCATTAAATTTTTCGTTTAACCATTTGAAAGATATTGACCCGAACAATTACATCTGAATGAAATTGCAATCACCAGCTGTCATGATATAAAAATCAGAGACGAGTACATTTCCGTTATTGTCTTTGATTTCGTAATCAATGACTTTGCTATTTAGCGTGCCCATATCAATTTCTGTGTTGACATTTCCAGATTGTTCACAGCTTGGTTGACCAGTCCAGTAGTTGGTTGCAAGGGTAGATCCTACTAACTGACCATCCACATATATATACAAACCAGTGATTCCGGCGTTTTGAACTAATTGTGATGTAGCAAGGTCTTGCCAGAAAATGAGTTTTTCTTTGTAGACGCATGAGTAGTCGTCTTTTTTTGCAGAAGCACTGTAATTGACGGCATCTGGATCAGTACAACCAGGTTTTGCGCAACTGAATACGCCAAGCGCTAAGGCACTTGAAAAGGCAAGTTTTGTAAAAAGATTCATGGGTTTAATTTTAAAATTTTTAATATTATTTCAAATGTACAATAATATTAGACAAAAATGTACTAAAATTCAAGCGTAATGTATAAGAAAATAAGCTGAGCAATCATCAATTTTGCGTTATGAGCGAAGTGCATATTGGTCAAGAAATCAAGAGAGTGCTAGATCAGAGTGATATTTCGGTAACGGAATTTGCCCGAAAAATTAATAAGTCTAGGGGGAATGTGTATTCCATCCTCACCAGGAGTTCGATAGATACAGAATTACTTGCGGTGATCTCTAATGTGTTGCGCCATGATTTCTTTTTATTGTTCAGCCCTAGCTATTCGGATGTCAACAAACGAATAGTTGATATGGAAAAAGAGAATAAAATGGTCCGTACACTCAATGATTTATTGATTGAGAAATACGGGGTAGCAAAAGAAAACTAGGATTTGATTGGTTGTCTATAATTGGTTCTCAAAAAGAGGAGCCACTACATCGGATCCACATCAATGCTGATCTGTATACCTTTGAACTTTACGTTTTGATAAAAGGCATCGATGTCTTGGAGTATTTTGGCCTTGACTTTTTTGTCGGGGGCGCCGCGTTCGATTTTCAGCTTGATTTCTTTGAGGAATTTATTTTGAATGCGCTTGATGATCGGAAATTCGGGGCCTAAGACCCTTTCTTTGAAGACCTCTCGCAATTGGTCGGCGAGAAATTGGGCGCCTTCGTGCACGACTTCCTCTTGTACGTGTTTGAGCGTGAGCTGAATAATCTTGTAGTAAGGCGGATAAAAAAAGCGCTCGCGTTCTTCGATTTCGACGTCGTAAAAACCAATGAAGTCATGGGCCATGACGCGTTCGAGCACCCAATGTTCTGCTTGCGCACTTTGGATCACAACCTTTCCTTGTTTTTCCTTTCGGCCAGCTCTACCGGCAACCTGAGACATCAGTTGGAATGCACGTTCGTAGGCCCGAAAATCTGGCCGGTTCAATAACATATCTGCATCGAGGATACCCACCAAAGAAACGTGGTCAAAATCGAGGCCTTTGGTGACCATTTGCGTACCGATTAAAACGTCGATGCGGCGATTGGAAAAGTTGTCGATGATTTCTTCGTAGGCATTTTTGGAGCGCGTGCTGTCGAGGTCCATGCGTTTGAAGATGGTGTTCGGAAAGATGAGTTGGAGTTCGTCTTCGATTTTTTCGGTGCCAAAGCCAATCATGCGCAAGCGGTTGCTGCCACAGTTTGTGCAAGAACCAATCGGAGGAGTGGTATAGCTGCAATAGTGGCACTTGAGCATATTGCTGTGCTTGTGGTAAGTGAGGCTGACATCGCAGTGCTCACAACGCGGCGTCCAGGCACAAACTTCGCAAGACCAAATAGGTGTGTAGCCCCGTCGGTTTTGGAAGAGGATAATTTGTTCTTTTTTGGCCAGCGCCTGTTTCATTTCATCGAGCAGCAGACTAGAAAAATGCGACTGCATGTTTTTGAGTCGCTTTTCTCTTTTGAGGTCGGCGCAAATCATGAGCGGAAGCTGCAGGCCTTTGTAGCGGTCTGCGAGTTGGACTAAATGGTATTTGCCTTGTTTGGCATTTGAATAAGATTCGATGGATGGCGTGGCCGAACCCAACAAAACTTTTGCGTTGTGTAATTTGGCCAGTACAATAGCGGCATCTCGGGCGTTGTAGCGCGGGGAGGGGTCGTATTGCTTGAAAGACGCTTCGTGTTCTTCGTCTACGATGACCAAACCGAGGTCGGCAAAAGGCAAGAAAACAGAGCTGCGCGCCCCTACGATAATTCTGAATTTGTGCGGATCATTGGCCAACACGTGGTTCCAGATTTCGATGCGTTCGTTCTGATTGAAGCGGCTGTGGTAAACGCCCACTAAATCGCCAAAGTAGTGTTGTAGGCGCCCAATGAGTTGGGTGGTGAGGGCAATTTCTGGAATGAGAAACAATACCTGCTTGCCTAAATCTAGATAGGCTTGAATGAGTTGCACATAAATTTCTGTTTTACCCGAACCGGTGACACCGTAAAAAAGGCAAACATCTTTTTGAGAGAAACCTGTTTCAATTTCTTGGAGTGCCGTAAGCTGCACTTCGGTGAGGGGTTTGAAGGCTCCTTTTCCTTCGCCAACACTGGCGTGACGGTCTACTTGTAGGCGCTCAATTTGAAAGACACCCTGCTTTTCTAGGGTGGCGAGTGCTGAGGCACTGACGTCGTGCTTGAGCAAAAGGGTTTTGGATACCGGAGCTGCTAAGCTGCCAGCCTCTGTTGCTAATTGTATAAAACGCAGTAAGGCCTGTACTTGTTTTTCAGCTTTTGGCTTGCGTTCTATTGTATTGAGAAAAGCGGTGAGTTGTTCTTCTTGCTGAAAATCTGAGTGCAAAAAGATAAAGAGCTGTGTTTTGGGTGTATAGCGCTCCTGAACTTCTTCTGCACTGGCAATGAGCTTCAGTTCTAAGAGTTTCTTAAGGTAGGGTTGTATCGTTTTGATACCCAAACGCTCGGTGAGTTCTTTGCTGCTCATTTGACTTTGCACCGTGAGCAATTCTAGAATTTCTTCGGCGCGCGCACTGAGTTCGGGCCTTTGCAGCGGTGCGTCGGGGTGCAGGCAAAATTTGGCTTCACTCGCTAATTTGAAGTTGGCGGGGAGTGCGGCGTTCATGACGTCGCCAATGGGGGCCATGTAATAGGTACTTATCCAATCCCAGAAAGCGAGTTGCTTGCCCGTAATGATGGGCTGCTCGTCTAGAATGGTGTCGATGTATTTGGCTTGGTAGTTTTGAGGAACAGTTTGGTGAACGTTCGTGATGAGCCCGGTCAGGAGTTTGTTTTTTCCAAAAGGCACCAAGACGCGCAGGCCACTTCTAATGAGCTCATTGAACTCAAAGGGTACGCGATAGGTAAAAACTTGCCGCATCGGGACCGGCAACAAGACATCGGCGAAGAGTGTCTGGCGTTCGGTCATTTAGTTACAAGCAAAAGACTCTTCTTGCCCCACGACGTTATCGCCCGGATGGTTGGAACAAAAGAGCAAAAATCCGGTGATAGGGCCGTTGCAAAGCTCGCGGGTCGATTTTTTATCGATGGCTCTGATGTAGGCTTGCTGTGGAGAGGTATAAAAGGGTTTGTAGTAAGTTACGGTCTGGCGCGAGGAGAAAATTCCGACTACGCGCTTGCCGTTGGTGACACTCAGGTTGGTGTAGGTTGGCTTGCTTTGCGCCAAACTTGAACTCGGCGAATTGACGCTCATGTAGTTGTAAAGTTCTTCTGCTCCACCAGTAAGGATAACGCGGATGCCTTTAAAGGTGCGCTTGTCTATGGCTGGGTTATTGCTTGCATTGGCTTTGACGAGGTCATAGAATGTTCGTCCAACTGCAGAGTAGGTGCGGGTGGAGAAGGGTTCAACTGCCGCTTCGCCGAGTTTCCAGCGGAAGGATTTTTCTGACATGGTAGCGCCTTGGTGCTCGTTGAACAAGACATCTAGATGTGCACTAGTAATGTAGGAATTACCCGTATTGGAAATTGCGACTCCGGTGGAGATGTATTCTCCTGGATCGTCGGCAAATTTGAAAGTAAAATTTTGAGATGCCGAAGGAGAGGTCATGCCACGAACGAGTTCGGTTTGGCCGCTCACCTCAAACTCTCCACCATTGATGATGGCTTTGAAGCGATAGGTTGCTGTTGGCTTCAGTGAGCTCAGCATGGGGTTACTTGAGGTTTGAATTGCTTCTAGAGGGCCCGTCGGAAGGGTCTTGAAATAATACGCTTTTTGTTCTGGGCCATAAAAAAGGCCGTTGGTGTCTTTGTCTTGAACGATGGTGTCTTGGAGCGCCCAAGTGCGGATCACTTGACCATCTACGACTTCAGAAACCGTTGCCTCTACTTGTTCAAAATAACTAGAGTCGGGAATCTGAGCGATGTCGAGGGCAGAACCCGGGCCAATAAAAGCGCGGGTAATTTTGATCATGTGAATGGAGTCGGCTTGGTCGAGTAGGCCATAGACAACTGCAGTTTCGACGAAGTCGCCATCGAGGGTGATGTCTTCTTCACAAGAGCTAAGGGCAAAGGCTCCTGCAACAAAAATGGAGAGAAATTTTAAAAAGCGCATGGTCTAAGTTACGGATTATTGTGGTCTTGGACTAGGCATCTGCATCGCCGTGTTTGGCGCAACTGCTTTTTCGATGGCCATGAGTTCCATTTCAAAAATAAGCGGAGAATAAGGCTTGATGTTGGCTCCTTGTGGTGGATTGCCAGCATAACCGAGTTGTTGAGGTACAAACAAGCGGATTTTGCTGCCTACACTCATGAGTTGTATGCCTTCGGTCCAGCCAGGGATCACTTCGTTTAGTCCAAAACTGATGCCTTCACCAGCAGGTGATTGGTCAAAAATACTGCCGTCAGGATTCATACCTACATAACTCATCTTGACGCGTGCGTCGCGGCCAGGCTTAGGGCCTTTTCCTTCTTTGAGCACCATGTATTGTAGGCCGCTGGCGGTGGTCTTGATACCAGGCTTGTTCTTGTTGGCGTTCATAAATGCTTCGCCCTCTGCTTTGTATCCTTCGGTAATCTTTTGGTATTTTTGATTCATAAGGGCTTCAAAACCAGCCATGATTTTTTTGCGGTCTTGGCCTTTGAGTGCTTCGGTGTCTTTTTTGTTGAGGCCATCGGCAAATCCTTTCTTGACAAAATCGCTGTTGATGATTGCTTTGGCGTCGAGCTCTTCGAAATAGTGGTCAAAGCGCTCGCGGTTGATTTTACCGACCGCAAATGATCCCTGCTCTTTGTATTTTTCGTTGAAGCTTTTGCCGTCTTGCCCGAGCAATAGCTCTAGCTCTTTGTAGTATTTTTTGAGTTCGGCTTCCTTGACCGGATTTTCAAAACCTTCGATCATTTTTTCTTTGTCCATTTTGGTAAATGGCGCTTGCGTAATAAATGGCTTGGCGATTTCTACACCTAAGAGATAGGAGTAGCGCTCTTTGTCGGTCTTGAAGGTAACGACATCTTCACCACAAGCAAAAAGGGTGAAAATTAAGGCGAGGAGAGATAGGTATTTCATAGCAATGATGGATTAGGCGATAGATAAAAGTTCGACATCAAAAATGAGTGCCGCGTATGGTTGAATGGCTCCGCCCGGATGAGGATTGGCGCCGTAAGCGAGTTCTTGAGGAATGGTGAGGCGGTATTTGGAACCTGCCGCCATGAGTTGTAGGGCTTCGGTCCAGCCGCGGATCACTTGGTTGACGCCAAATGTAGCTGGGGCGCCGCGCTCTACTGAGCTGTCGAAAACCGTTCCATCGATGAGCGTGCCGTGGTAGTGCACCGTTACTTGGCTCGTTGGGCCAGGCTTGGGTCCGTCGCCTTCTTGCAGCACTTCATATTGCAAACCACTTTCAGTGGTCTTGACCTCCGAACGCTGCGCGTTGTCGGCCAAGAAAGCTTCTCCCGCCAATTTATTGACTTCGTATTTTTGCGTTTTTTGAGCGTCTAAATAGCGCTGAATGTGCTGGTTGGCTTCTTCTGGGGTAACGAGCGGTGTTTCGCCGTTGAAAATAGCGCGCATACCTGCCAGTACTTGATCGAGGTCAAGGGTGTTGAGGTCTTGTTGGGCCAAACTTTCGGCGATGCTCATGCCTACGCCATATGATGCTTTTGATTTGTCTGCTTCCATAAAATGCTAAAAACGCGAATTTACCGAAAAAAGGGCTGTGTTTCTCTCTGTTTGACAAATTAAATCATGAAACTTTTGAGCAGCTTTTGCGTATAAACGCCCCAATGACACAACACTTTACTTTTTCGTACCGCTCGATTGCTGCGCCACAAGACTTGTCGGGTCCTGATCATGTTTTGTTAGCTGCTGCAAACGCTGCGCTTTCAAGGGCTTATGCGCCTTATTCTCAGTTTCAGGTCGGAGCGAGTGTTTTGTTGGAAAGCGGACTGATCATCGAAGGCAACAACCAAGAAAATATTGCTTATCCGTCTGGTCTCTGCGCAGAGCGCGTCGCGTTGTTTTACGCTGGCGCGAATCATCCGCAAGACCCAATTGTCAAAATTTGTATTGTCGCGCAGGGCGATTTAATGCCAGAAGGCGCGCTGTTGTCTCCATGTGGTTCTTGTCGGCAAGTTATGCTCGAAAGCGAGGCTCGTCAAAACAATCCGATCGAGGTGCTTTTGGTGCAAAGATCGGGCGAAATCCTCGTCTTGGATACCGTTCAAAACTTATTGCCATTTGGCTTCTCGAAGTAGTGTAAATTCCAACGAGCGTGTTATCTTTGTAGTCCAAATTTAATACGCATGAATAGCTGGTTTACCGTCAAAGTCAAATACACCAAACAACTCGAAAATGGCACCTTTAAAAGGGTTTCTGAACCTTATTTGTTAGCCGCCATGACCTTCACCGATGCAGAAGCACGCATCTATGAAGAGTTGGGTTCGAGCATCCGCGGAGAGTTTCAAGTTACCGGCATCGCCCGTACCGACCTCCACGATATTTTCCAATACGACGACGCCGAACAATGGTTCAAATGCAAAGTCACCTATGACCGCATCGACGAAGACGGCGAAAAAGCCAAAACCATTTCGCAAAACTTTTTGGTGAGTGCAGCGCAAGTCAAAGAAGCTTATGAGCGCATCGAAGAAAGCCTCGCTACCCTCATGATCGACTTCAATGTAGTGTCTATCACTGCATCGCCAATTGTCGAAATTTTCCCTTACCGCGAAGAAGACGTTCAGTCTCCAGCTCAAAAGGCGCCTAAATTTGAAGAAGAAACAACCCATACACCCATTCGTCAAGTCTTCTCTGCCTCTGGTTCCGATTCAGACGACGACCTCACCGACGAGGATGTTTTTTACGATGAAGAAGATTCAGAAATAACCGACGAAACCACAGAGGCCTAAACATGAGTGAGTGGCTCAAAGCATACCGTGAAAACCACGCCGATTTCGATCAACCATCGGCTATCGGCAGTCTTCCTTCAGATCCTTTTACAGCCTTCTCACAATGGTTTGATGCCGCAGTTCAAGCCCAAGAGCGCGAGGCCAACGCATTTGTACTGAGCACTTCTAATGCCGAGTTACAAGCGTCTGCCCGCATCCTCTACCTCAAAGAACTCCTCGATCAACAATTCATTTTCTACACCAACTACAGCAGTCATAAAGGGCAAGCACTCAGCAAGAACCCCAAAGCTTCCTTGCTTTTTTTCTGGCCGCAGCTCATGCGTCAGGTACGCATAGAAGGAAGCGTTCAGCCAATTGATTCTGCCATCTCCGACGCTTATTTTGCTTCGCGCCCCCGAGAAAGCCAACTCGGTGCTTGGGCTTCTCAACAATCCGAGACCCTCACCGATCGTTCGGAACTCATTGCGCGTTTTGAAGCTTTTGACCTACAATTTCCGGGAGCTGTGCCCCGCCCACCACATTGGGGAGGTTTTGCACTTCAGCCACTTTACATGGAGTTTTGGCAAGGCCAACCTTCTCGCCTGCACGAACGACGCGTTTACGAGTTCAGCCAAAATCAATGGAAATCCAAACTCCTCAACCCTTAAATGAAGGCCTACCAACCCATTTGCGAAGTATTGTCTAACGGCACGCGCCTTGTTTACCTCAAAGTTCCAAGTCAAGTAGCGCATTTGGGCTTTTTCTTTGCTGCAGGTTCGCGTCACGAAGCCGCAAATCAAATTGGTTTGGCACATTTTCTAGAGCACTGTCTTTTCAAAGGAACACACAAGCGCAAGGCTTTGCATATTTTGTCGCGCATAGATTCAGTCGGTGGCGAACTCAACGCCTACACAGCCAAAGAAGAGATGTGCTTGTACGCCTCTTTTTCCAAAGAACACACCCAACGTGCCATCGACTTATTGGCAGACATCTCCATCCACTCCACTTTTCCGCAAAAAGAAATCGAAAAAGAAAAGGAAGTGATTCTCGACGAAATCAACTCTTATTTAGACTCTCCGAGCGACAAAATCTTCGATGATTACGACGCCAAGCTTTTTGCGGGTCACCCCCTAGGTCAAAACATCCTCGGCACCAAAGAAAGCGTTTCTGGCTTTACCCAACAAGACCTGCAAGCCTACGTTGAGCAATATTTCACCGCCGACAACTTGGTGGTGTCTTTCGTTGGCAATATGTCACTACCAAGACTCAAGTCTTCCTTAGAAACCGCACTTGCGGCCATGCCTAAAACGGCCGAGCGCCCAGCTGTGCATCCGTTCAAGAGCACGGCGCCGTTCAGCGAAACGGTAAAGGAAGCCAACTACCAAGCACACGCTGTTTTGGGTGGTTTGGCGCCAAGTTATCACCAAGAAGAACGCATCGCGATGTCCTTGCTGATCAATATTTTAGGAGGTCCGGCGCTCAATTCTCGCCTCAATTTATCGGTCAGAGAACGCTACGGTTACGCATATTCTATTGAAGCCAATTACCACACTTTTTCCGACACAGGTTATTGGCAAATCTATTTTGGTTCGGAGTCAAAAAACATCAACAAAACGCTAACGATCATCGACAGAGAACTCGAAAAATTACGAGATAAAAAGCTGTCCGTGAGTCAGCTCATGCAGGCCAAAAGGCAATTTAAAGGTCACTTGGCGCTGGGTATGGATGTGAATTCTGGTCTGATGCAGGGCCTTGGCAAGAGCATGCTGGCTTTTGGTCAGATAGACACCATTGCCGAGATGCACCAAGCCATAGACAAAGTTACAGCCGAAGAAATACAAGCATTGGCACAACAATACCTGAGAAAAGAGCAAATGTCTTCGCTTATTTTTGATGTAGAAAAGGAATAAGGTCGAAACAGAAAATTTTAGTTTCTCCAGCAATCGAGACTCAACGCCCCCCAAATATTTTGCTACCAACCCGAACCATTGTACTCCCATTTTGGATGGCGAGCGTGTAGTCACCGCTCATGCCCATTGAAATTTCTTTGAAACAAGCCTGTCCTTGGAAGTAGTCGTTGCTGAGCTGCTCAAAAATTTGCTTTAATGTTCTGAACTCGGTGGCCACTTGCTTTTGATCGGAGGTATTGCTCGCCATACCCATGACGCCGCAAATTTGGATGGATTTGAGTTGTTGGAACGCATCGGAAGCTAAGATCTCTTGTGCTTCTTGTAGGTCTAGACCAAATTTGGTGTCTTCTTGTGCAATATGAAATTGCAGCAAGACGTCCTGTACGCGCCGCGCTTTGCGGGCTTGTTTGTCGATTTCTTGCAATAGTTTAAGGCTATCCACACCATGAATGAGGTGCACAAAGCCCGCCATATACTTTACTTTGTTGGTCTGTAAATGGCCAATAAGGTGCCAATGGATATCGGTCGGGAGCTGCTGCGCTTTTTCGACCATTTCCTGTACCTTGTTTTCTCCAAAATGACGTTGCCCTGCGTCGTAAGCAGCCTGTAAATCTGCAAGTGGTTTGGTTTTAGAAACTGCAATGAGCGTAACATTTGCAGGGATTTCATCCCGTACTTGTTGGAGTTGTTCTTGGATCATGCCTCGAGTGAGTATATAGTGAGGCCACTTCTTAATTTGGGCTCAACCCAAGTAGATTTTGGTGGCATATTCAAGCCGGCATCTGCCACTTTTTTGACGTCGGCAATGCTTGATGGATGCAATAAAAAAGCCACTTCAAATTTCTTGGCATCTATGGAGTCTATCATTTTTTGGATGGGTTCATTGCCAGGAACAAACTCAACCTGATTGGTCGTTTTGAGGTCAATAATGCCAAAAATAGGCTTGAGGATCAGGTCCGAAAGAATAAAGGAGTCTAAAGTTTCTATCGGGTCTTGGTCATTGATGAAGTGGAGGTTAGGCCTGAATTTAAGCCAGGTTTTTTCCATGTAGATATGGATGTCGTGCTGTTGCGTGGGCACTTGTGCACCTGGAAGTGTTTCGACTTGGCCTTCATTGGCTAAAATAGCAATGAGCCCTTTGAGATCGAGTCCATTGGTAGATTTGAGCAAGCGATGAAATGCGGCTATTTGCACTTCGCGTTCATCGACTAAATAGCCCAAGAAATAATCCGCAGCGGCCGGATAAGCCTGTCCTGTTTGGCGCAATTGTTGGGTGTAGCGCGCCGACGAGGCACAGCGGTGGTGTCCGTCTGCAATATAAAGTGCGGGTACATTTTGGAATGCTTCGCACATAGCCGCTGAGTCTGTAGGGCTCAAAAGCCATACCTCATGGGTAATGCAGTCTGTCGTGGTGAATTCGTATTCTGCTCTGCGGTCTAGATAGGTATCGAGCATCTTTTGGATAGGTGCTTGCCCTTCATAAGTGAGCAAAACTGGCTCGGCATTGAAACCAACGGTATGTAGGTAGTTCGTGAAGACGTCTTCTCTGGCGGTGAGTGTTTGTTCGTGAATTTTAATGCTGCCATTGAGGTAGTCGTCAACGCTCACACCGGCAAAAAAACCAGAAACCACCATGCCTGCTATGGATTGTCTATAAATATAGAGCTGGGCTTCTTGATCTGTGGTGAGGATACCTGCCGCTTTGAAATCATTGAATTTTTGCTTGACTTGCAAAAAGCGTTCGGTAGAATTGGGCTTGGTTTTGATTTGGGCGCCAAATTCAGGATTGATGATGTGCAAGAAAGTAAAAGGGTTGTCTTCTAGTTTGGCTTTGAGTACATTTTTTTTATAGGAATAATACGGCCGAGTAGCTACTAAATGTACCTTGCTGCGGACCGGACGAATTCCTTTAAATGCCCTGATTTGCGCCATTTTGATTAGAATTTGTAACTGATACCTAAACTAGGTAATACAGGGAATTGATAGATGATTTCGTTGGTGATGCGGTTCACGTAGAAAATGTTGTTTCGGTTGTAGGCGTTCGTTATCCCGAGTACAATTTCTAGATTGTTCTTCTTTTTGGTGATGATGCTGTGCTTCACGGTAATGTCTAGGCGGTGGTAGGTCGGCAATCTTTGCGAGTTGAAAGTACCGAGCATGGTGGCCACGTTATTTGGGTTGTTGGTCACGTAATCTGTGGTGAGGCCTTCGCCAAAATTTTCAAGTTGGTAGTATCCCGCTGTTGGCGTGAATGGAAGGCCTGAACCTAAATTCCAACGGATATTGAGTTCGGTTTGCTTCTTTTTGCCAAAAGCGTAGGAGCCCACTAAATTGATGTTGTGGCGTCTGTCAAAAACAGGGAAGTAGTTGTCAAAACCATCCCAACGGGTGTTGTAGCCGAGTGAATACACAGCCCAAAGGAAGATGCGGTCTTTGGAATATTTAACAAGTGCATCTACACCATAAGACTGCCCAGATTCAATGATAAAGTCTTTTTTAAAGACGTCGTCAATGAGTTCGAACTGAGCAATATCTGTGTAAAGTTTGTTTTGATTGATGTTGCTGAGTTGATCAAAATATTTGTAGTAAGCTTCGATATTGACATTCCAATATTTGTTGATGTCGTATTCAAAGCCTGCGATGGCGTGCCATGCATATTGCAAGCCATTTTTGATTTCAGAAACTTGCTGAAATTCATTGATGAATTGATCTTGCACATTTGTAGGCGCAGAGAGTAAGCCATTGAAGAGGTTCACGACATCTTTGTCAGAAGAAGCGGAGGTGAAGTTTTGGGAGAACCTACCACCGGAGAATTTGAAGCGCAGGTTGTCTGTAGCATTGTATTTCGCGCCAATTCGGGGCTCTATAGAAACGGTGTTCAGTGAAGCGTATAATTGCATACGCAAACCACCCTGATAAACCCAACGCGGTGTTACCAAGCGGTAATTGACATATGAGCCGATTTCGGTGGTGAAGTTACTCGCTTCAATTTTGCGTTCGAGTTCGTTGAAAGTGATGAATTGCGTATTGAAACCACTCAGGTTAAAACCATAGTTGAGTTCGCTTTCGTTCTTCTGAAAGAACGTGAAATCAAAACCGAGATCGAAGCCACCAATTTTGGAATAACGGGGTTCTTGACCAGTTTCTAAAAAGGTAGTTTCATAGTTGCTTCCATTGACATGGCCGCGGATAAAGATTGGAGAACTACTCGGTACGAGCGTAAAGTTGAGCCCGCCCCCTGCAGCATTCCAATTGAGGTCTGCAACGTTGTAGTTGACTGAATCTTGATTGGAGAAGCCAAAAACACTTACTTTAGAGCCGCCTTCTCCGTTAAAAGTCAACTTGCCGTAAAGGTCGGTGAAGTTAAAAGGTAATCCGTTGCCATCGTTAATTGTTGGGTACAAAGACCTACTGGTGTAGTCTAAAAGTGAATGCTTGCCCGTTAACATATAGGAGCCACTCGCCAAACTATCTTTACCTTTTTTGCCCAGCGGACCTTCAATAACAGCCTTAGCCATAAAAGGGGAGGCCGAAACTTTACCGGCAAACTTGCTGCGGTTGCCGTCGCGGTAAGTGATGTCCATGATGGAAGAAATGCGCCCCCCATATTTGGATTCAAAACCACCGGTGTAGATGTCGACAGTCTTCACGAGTTCGGTCTCAAAAATGGAATAAAAACCAATGGAGTGGAAAGGGTTGTAGATGGTCATGCCATCGAGAAGCGTTTTGTTTTGGATGGGTGTTCCGCCGCGCACATACAGTTGCCCACCTTGGTCTCCGGTAGTGACAACGCCTGGTGTTACGCTCAACGCACCCACAATATCGCTTTCAGCGCCATACATCGGGATGCGTTCAACGGCTTGTTTGTCCATTTTGATCTCAGACATGCCAATTTGCTGCTTTTTTTCTTTCGATTGATTACTCACCCGGACATCTTGCATGCTGAGTGTATTGGGGTTCAAGTTCCAAGAGCCAATGTCGTATATTTTTTTAGCGGCGGTCATGTCAATATTGAGATAACTGCGCTCAAATTTACCTTTCTCAATTTTGAGAATATAAGAACCCATGGGAAGTTTGGGTACCGAAAAGAAACCAGAAATATTCGAATAACCAACAGCAATTGGGGTGCTGTCTCGTTTGAGTACTTTTACGCGTTCATCGGAGATGGGCTCGCCATTGGAGGCATCTTGTAAGAAACCGCGGATGACGTAATCTTGCGCAGCAAGGCTGTTGCAAATAAGAATCAGGAGGGGAAGGAGTATTCGTTTGAGCATGTGTTCAGATAAGAGTTCCCGAAGTTAATGAATTGTTTTGATTTCTCAAGACTACTTAATGCGCAATCAGCACCTTGTGAAAAGAGGATGGTTCGCCAATGAATTGAAGCAAATAGGTTCCGGTTTTCAAATTTTCGAAATCAATTGCATCTTGCCCTTCGTCAATAGTACCGGATAAAACGACTCGCCCTTCCAGATTGTACAAATAATACGGAATGTTGCTTTGAATCAGACCTTGAATGTGTAGCATTTTTTGAGCTGGATTCGGAAATACAGACCAATCAGGAGTATTTTCTTCAAGACCTAAGATATTATTGCTGTATGCACAGCCGTAGTCATACGTGACCAATAAGTTGTAAGCGCCTGAGAAATTCGGATCGATAATGAGGCTGTCATTGGTGGCGCCCGCCACGGGTTGGTTATTGAGGTACCACTGATAAGCATTTGCTTGGGTTGTGGTGCTCAGTAAGTTGCCGTTTTGAGTAATCACAACCGTATTTTGAACGAAGGCAGGGCAGGTGGTAGTGAGATTGATGCCTGGAACAGGGTAATTCATAAACGCTTCATAACCAACACAGGAGCTATACAGAAAATAAGACAACCAAGAAAAAATTTGCTGATACATCAGGCTCTGTTGCTCGGCTCTAGTGAGGCTAATACCTGTTGAGGTTGTGCTTTCGCCAAAGTCACAATTGAAATTGGCATTGGCATAATAGCAGTGCCCACCGCCAATTAGGTTGGCAAAACTCTTGCACTCATGTGGGATGGCATCGTAAATGGGGATGTGGTGCTGAGCGGGTGGCGTGACGCCATCATTGCTTCCGGATAGAATGAGCGAAGGAATTTGAAGTGCAGCCGCTGCAGCTATAGCACTCGGGGTAGTCTCTGCAGGCGCAAGGCCTACGTAACAGTCAAAAATAGTACCCTGACTGGCTGCTAAAACCGCCGCGCCACCGCCCATGGAATGTCCCATCGCACAGGTATATTCTGTAAGGTTCCCATAGAAAAGGCTGGTACTTAATTGTGCTTGTTCGCTTATTTTTTGAGCTACAAGTGCGATATCAAGCCCAAAATCATTGTGGCTTGGCGACGGAAACAAGCCGCTCTCCGTGCGCGGAAAAGCCATGATGTAACCCAGCGGCACAAGTTGATTCCAGATATTTGAATAAGCATCCCAGTTCATTGCAAAACCATGCCCAAAAACGATCAGCGGAAACTGACCATTGGCTACAGCCACGTTTTCTCCAGCCGCTGCTGCCGGATAATAAAGCTCCGTTTGGATCTGGCGCCCCGGCCCAGCTCCGCTTCCAAAGCCTCCGGTGCGGGTGGGGTCATTGAAGGTGAGTGTGGTATGGCCTACAGAGAGGTTTTGGGCAACTACAAATTGTGACAAGCATAATCCAATGAGCAGGATGAGGAAGTATTTGGATGTATAGATTGGCATGGTTTCTTTTCTATAAATGTATTAATAAAGAAGTAACAAGCGAATTACTAATTAGTTGCTCCTATCCAAATTCCGATACTGGATTGCTTCAGAAAGATGAGCAGTAGAGATATTTGGGCTTGCTTCGAGGTCTGCGATGGTGCGGGCTACTTTCAGGATGCGTTCGTAGGCGCGGGCAGAGAGGCCTAGTTTTTTCATGGCATTTTGCAAGATGCTTTGCGCGTCAGGCGAAAGCTTGCAGTGTTGCTCTACTTCGCGTCTGCTCATGTGTGCATTGGCATAGGTGCCGGGTTGTTGGGCGTAGCGCGCTTGTTGTATTTTACGAGCGGCAAGTATACGCAATCTGATTTCTTGACTACGCTCAGCGGCAGCGCTCGCATTGAGCTCCGTGTATTTGACAGGGCTCACTTCGATGTGCATGTCTATGCGGTCGAGTAGTGGGCCCGAGACGCGCTGCAAGTAGCGCTGTACAGCAGTGGGGTGGCAGCCGCAAGCTTTTTCGGGGTGGTTTAAAAAGCCGCAAGGGCAGGGGTTCATGGCCGCTACCAACATGAAATTGGCGGGATAATCTATCGAAAAACGTGCCCGAGAAATATTCACAGCGCGGTCTTCGAGTGGTTGCCGCAGGACCTCTAATACGTGCCTTTTGTATTCAGGGAGCTCATCTAAAAACAAAACGCCGTTGTGGGCCAGCGAGATTTCACCGGGCTGTGGGTAGCTGCCCCCGCCAATGAGCCCGATGTCTGAGATGGTGTGGTGCGGCTTGCGAAAGGGCCGTTGCGACACGATTCCGGCACTGCGCTTTTTGCCCGCAACACTATGAATTTTGGTGGTTTCGAGCGCTTCTTCAAGGCTCATGGGTGGCAAAATTGTGGGCAGGCGCTTGGCCAACATGGATTTACCGGCGCCGGGCGGCCCTACAAGGATCAGGTTATGTGATCCGGCCGCTGCAATTTCAAAAGCCCTCTTGACATGCATTTGTCCTTTCACTTCCGCAAAATCGATGGGCGAGTGCGTCGCCATTTGACCAAACTCTTCCGGACCAATCGTTGGGGTAGGTGAAAGAGCAGATTTTCCATTGAGCAGGGAAATGACTTCGAGAATGTTCTTGACGCCATAAATCTCTAAACCTTGTACAATTGCTGCTTCGGCTGCGTTTTCCAGTGGTACAATCAAACCTTTAAAACCTTCGGCTTTAGCTTGCAGTGCAATGGCCAAAACGCCTTTGGTGCGCTGAATACTGCCGTCCAAGGAGAGTTCACCCAGTAAGACGAGTTCGCTCAGGCGGGTGGCCTTTACTTGTGTGGTCACGGCCAAAATACCGATGGCTATGGGGAGGTCAAAAACGGAACCTTCTTTGCGGATATCGGCCGGGGAGAGGTTGATTGTGACTTCTTTGCCCGGAAAGTGAAGCTTGTTGTTGCGAAACGCTGCTTTGATGCGCTGATGGCTCTCTCGGACGGCGATATCTGGCAGGCCCACCAAATGAAAATTGATGCCGATATCGATATTGACCTCGACTTGAATGGTGGTGGCGCTGATGCCAAAAACTGCGCTGGAGTAGGTTTTGATGAACATATTGAATCAAATTTGACCCAAAGATCATGATCCATTTGCGAAAAGGTTTCAGTAAAAATACCGAACCCAGCGCTCAAAAGTCAAAACTTGTTTACTCTATCAGTAATTTTTCGACTAAAATGCCATTTACTGTCAATAAATAGCACCCTTTGGGCAAAAATCCGAGTTCGATGTCTAGCGTTTTTTGGTCTGCCGACATTTGAAAGACCGCATTTCCAAGTAAATTGGCACAAACGATCCTCGCATGAATGGGCAAACCTGCCAAGTGAAATAAACCATTACTCGGATTGGGGAACACCCCGATGCTGCTGCCTAATTGCGTTTGAAGTTTGCTCGTGACGCAGGCGCCGGGATAATAAGAACTGACGCCATAATAATACATGGCTTGACAAGAATTTTGATAGGTAATGGAGTCACAGCCGCATACGGGGTCAATGACGCTTGGGCAAAACACAGCGAGGTTAATCAGACTTGAATCAATGCAATTGAGCAAAACAACGGTGTCTTGAAGGCAGGCACTATTGCACTCGTAAGAAGAGCTAAAAAAAGAGCTCTGGTAATTGATGCCATCGCTTCCAAGCCAACTGCAGCCTGAAAGTACCACGCAGCCAGAATCTGTAAGGGCCCAACCAAGAGCCATCGCGCACAAACCGAAATCAACCCCTAGTGGAATGACATCACAGGTATCATTCAAATCTTTTTGATCATCAGGCCAGGCTGGAGTTCCTTTAATGGGCCAATCCTGAGCTTTCGAAAGCAAGGGGAGTAAAAATAGCAGGACGAGGTATATCTTTTTCATTTCAAAATCTTTTCGACAGATGCGCAAACTGCAGCAATGACAGTCTGAACTTGTGTATCTGTCAGGTCGTAATAAACAGGTAACGAAATTTCTGCCGCATAGTGGGAGTAGGCATTTGGATATGCTGCCATTTGATAACCCAATTTTTTATATGCGGTGAGTAAAGGCAGGGGCTGAAAATGCACATTGACCGCAACATCGTGGTCAAAAATCGCTTGAATAATAGCGTCGCGTTGCACTTCGGTGCAGTTGTGAATACGGAGCTGATAGAGGTGATACGAACTTGTTTTTTGATCGTTTTGGTATATTGGTGTTTGTGCCCACTTATGTGTTGAGAAGGCATGGTCGTATTGGGTAAATATAAGTTTGCGACGATCTAAATTTTCTTGATATCGAGCGAGTTCAACAAGTCCGATGGCCGCTTGGATGTCTGTCATGTTGCATTTGTAGCCAGGTTCCAAGACGTCGTAGCGCCAAGCTCCTTTTTGGGTTTTGGCCAATGCATCTTTGGATTGACCATGCAAAATTTTCATATTGAAAGTCTTGTAAATTTCCTCGTGGTCAAATTGTTCGGGTAAATTAAAAGTGATGGCGCCGCCTTCAGCAGTGGTGAGGTTTTTAACGGCATGAAAAGAAAACACCGTGATGTCGGCAATACTGCCTACGCGACAATTATTGTATAAAGCACCAAAACTATGTGCAGCATCTGCCGCAATTAATATCCGACCTAGTTTTTCTTGCTCGGGAGAGTCGGCTTCAAAAAGGTGCTTTTTGTCGGCTATAATTTGATACAGAGCCGTGTAATCGCAAGGCAAACCACCGATATCTACCGGCATGATGACTTTAGTGCGAGGTGTGATCGCTGCAGCTACCGAAGCGAGAGACAGATTGAAATCTGAAGGGTCGGAATCGACAAAAACAGGTGTTGCGCCCGTATGCAACACAACATTGGCGCTTGCGCAATAAGTGTAGGCCGGAATAATGACTTCATCGCCGGGTCCGACGCCCCACCAGCGCAACAATACTTCCATTCCGGTGGTCCAGGCGCTGACGGCAATGGTGCTTTTTGAGCCGCAATACGCCGTAATTTCTTTTTCAAATTGCTTGGTGCGTGGCCCGGTGGTGATCCAGCCACTTTGCAGAGCTGCCGTGACTTCGTCTATGACAGCTTGGTCGATGCGTGGAGGTGAAAAAGGAATCATGAAAGTGAGGTTAAGCGTTTGTACAAAGATGCGGCAATTTGGTCTCTATTGAAGTGTTGACTCACGTAAGCGCGGCCATTTTTACCTGCCTGCTGAATCATTTTAGGTTCTTTGGCAATATGCAGAATGCAGGCACCTAAGGCCTGTGCATTTTCGGGTTCAAAATACCAACCGGCTTTTGCTTTTTCTATGAAATGACGTCTGGCTTCGCCATCTACCCCTAAAAGCAAAGGAACTTCCATGGCCAGCGCTTCAAAAACTTTGGATGGAATCGCGCCTTGAAAGAGCGGTAAGTTTTTTAAAGGAACCAATGCGACGTCAATGGCTTGTAAAATAGCGGGCATTTCTGCTTTGGCGACGGGTTCTAGAAAATGAATATTTGTCAGCTGAAGTTCGGCTTTCAGTTCTTGTAACTTCGCTTTCTCAGGCCCAGAACCTTGTAAAATAAAATGAATGTGTTTGAACGCAAGAAGTTGTTGGGCCGCGTGCAAGATGACTTCAAGCCCTTGTGCATGGCCAATGATGCCGCCGTAAAAAAACAATAGATCACTGTCCTGAAAGCCGTTTTGCTGTCTGAAAGTACTGTTCAGCGGTATAGATGGATTATAGAAATCTGTATTGACCCCATTGGGCAACCAATAGACTTGTGCTGAGGGAAAGCGCTGGGTAATATCTGCAACAATGCCCTCGGTTTGGCCGGTAATCAGCGCTGCCCGTTGGTAGCACTTGGCCTCGAGTCGGTAAGCCATTTTGAGCAGGTAGGGGTTATTGACAATACCTAGTTTTTCAGCACTTTCTGGCCAGAGGTCGCTGACATTAAAAATGAGCTTGGCGCTTAATTTTTTGGACAAAGCCATGGCACTATAACCCAAGAAAAGCGGTGGGCTCTCGACGAGTAAAAAATCAAATTTTTCGAGTTTTCTGCCGCGCCAATAAGCGGTCCAGACAAAGCTAAAATAGTTGAGCAAGCGCGCCACGATACTTTTGGACGCCGACACATAAATAGCAGCTCGGTGCACGGCAATGCCGTCGATTTGTTCTTCGCGTTTTTTGCCTTTTTCATAGCCCTCCTGAATTTTCATTTTGGGGTAATTTGGCAGAGCGGTGAGCACTTCTACCTCCACACCATAAGCCTTGAGCCGTATAGCAAGTTCGTGCAGGCGGTTTTGTGGCGCGCCAATTTCCGGAGGATAGTATTGTGTCAGGATGAGCAGCCTCATTTTGTAGCGTTTTTAGGCCAATAACTAAGTGCAGTGAACCAGCACAAGAAAAATACGATGCCAGACTCGCGTTGTAAGATGCTTTCAAATAGGCAAAAAACAATAAAAACGAGCGAAAGTAGTAGCCCGCTCAGTTGTCTTTTGTTGTAAAAGGCTTTGTTGATGACAGCCAAAAGTCCTATAAAAAGCAGCACGCCAATGTAGCCGATTTCATTCCAGATTTGTAAAAATTGATTGTGCGGATTGAATTCTTTTTTCGCCTGTTGAGGGTAGCCCCAAGCGATGAGTTTTTTGGAAAGTGCAGGCTCCAAACCGCCTAAACCTAGCCCAAACGGATGCGCCGAGCCAATTTCAACGCTTGCTGTCCAAAGGATCAGTCGCACCTCATTGCCTTGCAAGGGTTCTTTTCTCCCCTTGACAAACGCCTCCTTATTTTCAAGATAACTGCGCGTGAAGCTGCCAGCATTTTGTGCATCTGCGCGGATATCCTTACTCAAAAGCGCAAGCACAATACAAGTCATTAAAAATAGCGCGCCAATGACGATGCTTTTAGTGGTGCCTAGGTATTGTAGCAAACGGTAAATAGTAAAAATCATCAAAACCATACCGAGCGCCATGATGCCGGCTAAGGTGCCAAGATGCAAGTGCATACTTGCAAAAATCAAAATCAGCAGCCAAGAAATCCAACGGGCTTGGACGCGGAACCACGCCACTTTACCCAGTAGCAAACCAATGATTGAAAAAATCAAAAAGGCTGAAAAATACGACGGATGATGTAGCTGCGAAAAATAAGTGGTACTGAAGCAACGCACGCTGTTGCCAAGTGTGAGCTGACACATGATGGCATCGTAGTAGGCAATGACAATCAAAACCAAGCAGGCAATTGTATGCGCCAACCACATTTGAGCTATTGGCAATGGATCTTTCCATTTGAAGGAAAAGAGCAGGGGTAAGGCCAGTAGTGCTAATTTCCTTTCGAGCGCACTCCAGTCTGGGGTTCCCGACCAAAACAAGGAGCTGCTGTACAAGACAAAAAGCAGCAGCCAAGTGACATGAATAAATTGTATTTGGAATTGATTTTCCTTTTTCAAGTAACCAACAAGTGCAATGCCCAGTAGCAAAATCAATAAGGGACCCGATAAACCTTTCGATAGCAACCACGTGCCGCAAAATGCGATCAGGACGAAGTTGAACAAGCGTTGGGTATTTGGCATTTATAAAGAAATATAAAATTCTCGGAGTTTTTGGGCTTCCATTTCCCAATTGTATTTGGCTTCAAAGAGACTGCGGGCCTTTTGACCCATTTTTAAAGTTGCTTCGCTTTGAGCAGAAAAGTCTTGCAGTGCATGAGCAATTTCGGCTTGGTTTTGCGGATCTACAAATACGCCGCACGGGGTATTTTCAAGTAGGCTGCGGTACAGCGCAAAGTCGCTGGCCAGCACCGCACAGCCCGCCGCCAAGTATTCAAACATTTTGATCGGATACGCTTCTTTGTAGCTCGGCGTCGGATGGAGTGTCACGATGCCAACGGTGCACTGCTGCAAAATTTCCTGAATTTTTTCGCGCCCCACCTGCCCATAAAAACGCACTTTTCGCCAGGCTTTTGTGCTTTCTAATTCGGCTTGTAAGAGGGGGTCGTCAAAAGTACCCGCAAGGTGCAATACGCCATTCACATCGGCCATGGCTTGCACCACTTCTCTGATGCCTCTGGACTCATAAAGTCCGCCGATGTAACAAAAATGAGTGCTGTTTTTCAGATCCCAATCGGGAATCGGGAATTCAGCTTGCAGCGGAAAATTGCGCACCAGAGCCACCTTTTGATTCATTTTTGAAAAACGCGCACAGATGCCCGGCGTAACCGAAATGATGCCATCGAGTTGTCGGACACTTCTTTTTTCATACCGTGCATACACCATAGAAATCAGTTTTCTAAAAACCCAAGGAATCCAGAATTTATCCATGATTTGTTTAGGAACGTCTTCGTGAGAGTCAAAAATGACTTTGGCTCCTGCTTGCTGCAGTTGTGGGGCTATTCTGAGTAGTTCGGGGTCGTGGAGTTGGTAGATATCTGCTTGGATGGCTAAACCAACTTTGAGAACTTCATTCACGGTATGCTTCATCCGTTTGCTCCGAATTTGTGTCTCTGCAGTGAAGCTATGAATGTGCACGCCGTCATGTTGGCGCGTTGTGGTATTGGGTATGACTAAATGCAGCTCAAATTCTTGGGCCATGGTTTTGGCCATCTTGTGAAAAATGCGGATATCGCCGTCGAGGTGAACGCTGGTCAGGTGACAAATACGCAATTGTTTAGGCATGAGCGCTCTCCTTAGTTGGGCTTGATAATAAAAGCAGTAAGATCAGGCCCCAGCCACCGCTAAAAAGCAAGGTGAGTAAGGATCCAGAACTGAGCAAAAGTAGCGGGAAAATTTGCAAGCTAAACGCTAATACTGCATTGGTTTTCCTGTGTACTTTGTTCAAAAACTGAAAGAAAAAGGCGAGCAGTGCAGCAGCAAGCGGCAGGCCCCACCAGCCAAAATTGGCGTAGGTGCGCATAAAATGAGCCGTATTGACGCTTCCTTGAACGCCTTGTTTGGCGTAGTCAGGGTAGAAAAGCGCATAGAGTTCGAGGTTGTAGTCTGCCGTTTTTTGCCCTGTGAGTTTGGCGTAAGGGCCAAAATCTCTGCCGTACAGATAGGGTTTGTCCTTGGGTACATGCGCAAACCACATGCTCATGGTTTTGCCCGGCACCATAAATATCCGTTTGAGTATACCTTCAGATACGACATGAGTGCTGCCTTTTTTTGCTAAAGTTGGTTGGAGGTCGTGCTGACCGCCGTGCAATTGCGGATTGTTCGCAAATACGGCAACAACAAACAAAACGCCCATCACAAGCGTACTTAAAATACCCGCCCACCATTTTCTATTCAAGAAAAAGTAAACAAGTACGGGGAACCCAAGCCAAAAGATCAAACTTTTTTGCAGCAGGGCGAGTCCATAAAAACTGCCCACACAAATGCTCAAGAAAAATCCGATGTAATTTTTCCGATAGAGAAAGAACAATGCGCTGGCAGGCAGCAAAGCTCGAATAGACCACGTACTGGCATAATGCAACCATTTGGGTAGGCCAGCAGAACTGAGTTTGCGGATGGAATTGGCATCTGAGAGTTTGGAGGCTTGCCAGGCTTCTACAAAAGGAATTTTCCCCAACCAAAAGAGGTGAATGACAATCATTAGCAGTGCAAAGAGGAAAATAGAGCGTTCTAAATAGTTGAAGTTTCGCACCGGAAAGGAAAACGGAAAGTTCAAATTAGAAATGGCAATATAAATAGTCAAAAAGGGAACGAAAAACAAAAAGAAGAGGGGCGTTGCGTAGGTGAGGCCCGAAGTGTAGAGGAGCCCGACTTGCAACAAAGCATACACAAACAAATAAGTCGTCAAATAGGGGTGGGCTTTCACCAAAACGCTCAATTGTTTCATGCGCGCAGTTTTTCGTAGTGTTTGACGCGGTTGTAAATCAGGCCGTAATAACAGCTGTACGCAATGAGGTCAACAAGGCAGTAGCGCCATACAAATGCTTGAATATCCTGACCCGGATTCAAGTAAAGCCAAAGCATGGATGCAAAGTAAAGTATTTGCCAAATAGCACTAAAGCGCACTTCTTGGAGCGCAACTAAAGTGGAACTCAAGGGTGAAACCACAAATTTGAGTGTCTGACCAAAAATAAGTACACCGGTAAGTTGGCCTGCGAGCCGCCATTCTGGTCCGAAAACAAAGGCAAAGAGCGGCGAGGCAAAAAATAACAAAAAGACCGCGAGTGGCAAACTCAAGAGCAGTAGGGTCAGGCTTACTTTTTTGAAGTCGGGCACAATAGCCTCTTGTTTGCGAATGCGCTCGGCTTGGTGCTGCAAATATACTTGAGAAAGCGAAATGGAAATAAGGGCCATGGGCAAGGAAAGCACCATTCGGCTGAGGTCAAATTGCCCGGTTTGTGCTTTGCCAAAAGCGGCATTCACGATAAATACGGGAAGGGTGAGGCTGATGGTGTTGAGTAAAGACGGAAAGGCGTGGTAAATCGGAAAGCGCCAATACTTTTTGAGGGTCGGGATGGTATTTTGGAGTCGAAAAGCAAAATTGAGCCCGATTTTTTTGGCCTGCCAAAATCCACCAAAAAAATTGATGACATCGCCTACCAGGTTGCCGAAAAGCAAACCAGTGCTGCTGCCAAAATAGCCACTTGCGCTCTGTGCAGCGGCTTCGGTTGTTCTGCGATATACTTTGTTTTTTGCGGCATCTTTAAATGCTTTTTTTCGGATCAGGTATAAATTAAAGCACTGAAAACTGCTCACCAAAAAAACACTTACAGGCAATAAATGCAGGTACCAAGATTCTTGCTCGTTCAGAGAAAACCGCCTGACAATCCAGGCTTCATTTAAAAACAAAACAATCCAAATAAGCAAGGCAATAACAGCCGTAATCAAGACCCCTCCTGCTACCAAATGATCGGCTTCTCGGTCCTCTTCTGGCAAAACAATAGCGCTCTCGTACTTCAGATTGGCGATGGCCACGAGCATACCAACAGCCGTGACATAAAGCGCAGCAGTTCCGAATGCTTCGGCGCTGAACATTCTGCGGAGCACGGGCTGAAATAGGATGGGAATAAGTTGTGCGAGCACCGTACCCACAATCAGTGTAGCCGAATTGCGAAGTAGTCCAGAGTTGGTAAAATATTGTCGGATGCGTTGGTACATAAGTGAGCTAACACTGCAAAGATAATCAAATCAAAATGTATTCATTTTTAGCGCAAATAACATAGGAGCAGTATATTTGTGCAAACTTTCAACAAAATGAAAAACGTAGCAGTAATTGGTGCAGGCACCATGGGAAATGGCATCGCACACGTCTTTGCGCAATTTGGATATAACGTCAACCTGATTGATGTTTCAGAAGCCGCCCTAGAGCGCGCCATCGGAACTATTTCTAAAAACTTAGACCGTCAGGTTTCCAAAGGCAGCCTCACCGAGGAGCAGAAAGCCCAAACACTTCAAAACCTGACTACTTTTTCCAATATGTCAGAAGGTGTCAAAGGCGTAGAATTAGTGGTTGAAGCCGCTACTGAAAACGTCGATCTCAAACTCAAAATATTCAAAGACCTAGATGCCTTTACAGCTCCTGAGGTCATCCTCGCCACAAATACATCGTCAATCTCGATCACCAAAATTGCGGCAGTAACCAATCGCCCAGACAAAGTCATTGGCATGCACTTCATGAATCCTGTTCCGGTCATGAAATTAGTAGAGATCATTCGTGGTTATTCTACTTCTGACGAGGTTACAGCACTCATTATGGAAACCTCTCGCAGTTTGTCTAAAGTGCCAGTAGAGGTCAATGACTACCCAGGTTTTGTAGCCAATCGCATCCTGATGCCGATGATCAACGAAGCCATTTACACTTTATTTGAAGGCGTTGCTGGCGTTGAAGAAATCGACACCGTCATGAAACTCGGTATGGCGCACCCAATGGGGCCGCTGCAACTTGCCGACTTCATTGGTTTGGATGTTTGTTTGGCTATTCTAGAAGTCTTGCACGACGGTTTTGGCAATCCAAAATACGCGCCGTGTCCGTTGCTCGTCAATATGGTGATGGCCGGTAAAAAAGGCGTGAAGTCTGGTGAAGGTTTCTATTCTTGGACGCACGGCACTAAAGATTTAGTGGTGGCAGCTAATTTCAAGAAATAGAAAAACGCGCCCCGTCGCTTTCTTTTAATTTTTCTAAAACGATTCGATCAATCGGAAAGGTCAATGCACTGGCTTCTAATTCTGAAAGGCCTACCCAGCGCTGCTTTTCTTGCTCGGCCGTAAATGGGATGGAATACTTTTCATCAAAAGGAAGTTCTGCCCGTTTGAGTTTCACGAGATAGTAAAAAGCCACTAAATTGCTTTGATCGAAAGCCGAAAGCTGATGAAATTCATTGACGTAGAAAAAGTCAGCTGCTGTGCATTCGAGTTCAAGTTCTTCTTTGAGTTCTCTCAATAAGGCGTCTTTGATGCCTTCGCCATGCTCTACACCTCCGCCAGGAAACTTAGTGAAAAAAGTACCAAAACGACATTCGTCTGAGAGCAGTATTTCACTGAATTCATTGATAATTAAAGCGTAAACACGCAGGTTGAAACGACCCAATTAACGAATGAACTTGAAGTTTCTTCCTGGATACACGGCTGCTTCTTCGAGTTCTTCCTCGATGCGCAACAATTGGTTGTATTTGGACATGCGGTCTGAACGCGAGGCTGAACCCGTTTTGATTTGACCACAATTGAGTGCCACGGCAAGATCAGCGATGGTGTTGTCTTCGGTTTCACCACTGCGGTGACTCATGACCGAAGAATATCCGTTGCGTGTGGCCAAATTAACGGCTTCGATGGTTTCTGTAAGCGTACCGATTTGGTTGACCTTCACAAGAATGGAATTGGCTACGCCTTGTTCGATGCCCTGTTGGAGTCTTTTGGAATTGGTTACAAAAAGATCATCGCCCACTAATTGGATTTTGTGGCCTAATTTTTCTGTAGCGAGTTTCCAACCTGCCCAGTCGTCTTCGGCTAAGCCGTCTTCGATGGAGATGATTGGGTAGCGCTCGCACCAATCTGCCCAGAATGCAACCATTTCTTCTGAAGTTCTGGATTCACCTGTTGAGGCAAAATTATATTTGCCAGTTGCTTCATCATAAAATTCAGATGCGGCAGCATCTAGTGCAATGTACATGTCAACACCTGGCTTGAAGCCTGCTTTTTCGATGGCTTCCATTACTACTTGCAAAGCCTCTTCATTGGAACCTAAGCTAGGTGCAAATCCACCCTCGTCACCTACGTTGGTCGACATCCCTCTGGATTTAAGGACTGCTTTTAAATGGTGAAATACTTCTGTTCCCCAACGCAAGCCTTCAGAAAAACTTTTGGCGCCAAATGGCATGACCATAAATTCTTGGATATCGATGAGGTTATCGGCGTGAGAACCTCCATTGAGGATGTTCATCATGGGAACAGGCATGGTAACTGCGCCTACACCACCAATATATTGAAACAAACTTAAGCCAGCTTCTGCTGCTGCAGCTTTGGCAATGGCCAAAGAAGTACCGAGAATGGCGTTGGCGCCTAAATTTGATTTATTGGGTGTGTTGTCTAGGGCGAGTAGGAGGTAATCGATTTTCTTTTGTTCAAAGATGTCCATGCCAAGTAAGGCATTTTGGATGGTGGTGTTGACGTTTTCAACAGCATTGAGTACACCTTTACCGAGGTATTGGGACTTGTCGCCATCGCGGAGCTCTACGGCCTCATGAATACCTGTAGAGGCCCCAGAAGGCACAGCCGCGCGTCCGAGCACGCCATTTTCTGTAAGTACATCAACTTCAATGGTGGGGTTGCCGCGTGAATCTAAAATTTGACGGGCGTGGATGCTGGCGATAAAACTCATTTTGCTTGGTGTTGTTGCATGTGTTGAATAAAGGTATCAAAAAGGTAACGGGAGTCGTGCGGACCCGCCGATGCTTCTGGATGGTATTGAACAGAGAATACGGGCTTGTCTTTAATGGCAATGCCTGCAACTGTGTGGTCGTTGAGGTGTTCGTGTGTTACTTCAATCGCAGGATTCAAGGCAATACTTTCTCTGGTGATCACAAAACCGTGATTTTGCGAGGTGATTTCGCCTTTTCCAGTCTTTAAATTCAAAATAGGATGGTTGATGCCGCGGTGTCCGTTGAACATTTTCTCGGTTTTGAGCCCTTGGCTGAGTCCGAGAATTTGGTGACCTAAGCAAATGCCGAATACAGGTGTGTTGCCGGCAGCAATTTCTTTGACAAGTGCAATGCTTTGCGTCATAACCGATGGGTCGCCAGGTCCGTTTGAAAGCATATAGCCATCTGGTTCAAAAGCGTCCAGCTCTGCTTTTGTCGCATGCATTGGGAATACCTTGACATGACAACCGCGCTCTACTAAGCAGCGCACAATATTTTTCTTGACACCGAAGTCTAGTAAGGACACACGGTATTGTGGATTTTCAGGACATACCTCGTAAGCTGTAGGTGTGCTCACGCGGGAAGAAAGTTCAAGACCATCCATAGATGGAATTTCTTTGAGCTTTTCTTGAAGGATAGCGATATCGTGAATTTCTGAGGAAATGATGGCGTTCATGGCGCCTTTGTTGCGGATATGACGCACAAGTGCACGCGTGTCAATATCTGAGATACCTACTGTGCCATTGTTTTCCATGAGCTCTTGTAGCGAGCCTTCTGCGGCACTGCGAGAATAGCCGTTGGAAAACTTTTTGGTAATGAGACCAGCTATTTTGATTGAATCAGATTCGATTTCGGCGGTATGCACGCCGTAATTGCCAATGTGGGAGGTGGTCATGATCAATAGCTGACCGAGATATGAAGGGTCTGTAAAAACCTCTTGATAGCCGGTCATGCCTGTATTGAAGGCGATTTCACCGCCGGTGGTTCCTATTTTGCCAATGGCAATGCCTTTGAATACTGTGCCATCTTCTAAAAGGAGAATAGCTGCTTGATTTTGCTGCATTTATTAATTTTCTCCAAAATTACGGACTTTGTCAAAATAGGAGGGGTATAAAAACAAAAAAGGCGGACAATGTCCGCCTTTTTTATCAACATAGTGTCAATTTATTCTTCAGTTTTCTCTTCTTCAGTAGCAGAATCTGCTTCTTCAGTTGATTCTGTAGCTGGTGTTTCTTCAACAACTTCAGCTGGTGTTTCTTCAACAACTTCTGCAACTGGTGCTTCTTCAACTACCTCTGCAGTTGTTGCAGCAACACCTTCGCTTGCTTTACCTCCACGACGTGAACGACGTGTAGTTTTCTTGCCTTCGTTGTTGTTGTATAATTCGTTGAAGTCAACGATTTCGATCATACACATTTCTGCGTTGTCACCTAAACGGTAACCTGTGCGGATGATGCGTGTATAACCACCTTCGCGGTTTGCAATTTTTGGCGCAACCTCTCTAAATAATTCGGTGACGGCTTCTTTACTTTGTAGGTAAGAGAAGACAACACGACGAGAGTGTGTAGAATCGGTTTTTGATTTGGTGAGCAATGGCTCAACAAATACGCGCAATGATTTTGCTTTTGCAATGGTAGTAGTGATGCGCTTGTGTTCAATCAAAGAACAAGCCATGTTTTGAAGCATTGCTTTGCGGTGGCCAGTCTTTCTTCCTAAGTGATTTACTTTATTTCCGTGTCTCATGACTTAAAATCTTAATCTCTGTCTAATTTATATTTTGCGACATTCATCCCGAAAGTCAAGCCTTTGCTATCGACGAGGTCTTCTAGCTCGGTAAGTGATTTCTTGCCAAAGTTTCTGAATTTCAATAAGTCAGATTTGGCATAGGATACGAGGTCTCCAAGTGTTTCTACATCTGCAGCTTTCAAGCAATTGAGGGCACGAACTGAAAGGTCCATGTCTACCAATTTAGTCTTGAGTAACTGACGCATGTGTAGTGATGTTTCGTCGAATTCTTCTGATTCAGCTTTGATTTCACTGTCTAAAGTGATGCGCTCATCAGAGAACAACATGAAGTGGTGAATCAAAATTTTAGCAGCTTCTTTCAAGGCATCTTTCGGATGAATAGAACCATCTGTTTTGATGTGGAAAACCAATTTCTCGTAGTCAGTTTTTTGCTCCACACGGTAGTTTTCAATACTGTATTGAACATTGACGATCGGTGTAAAAATAGAGTCGATGCTAATTGTTCCGAAAGGTGCGTTTGCAGATTTGTTCTCATCTGCTGGTACATAACCACGACCTTTAACAATCGTGAGTTCCATTTCAAATTTAACTGAAGACTCCATGTTACAAATAACGAGGTCAGGGTTCAAGACCTGAAACGCACTTGTAAATTTACCAAGATCACCGGCAGTGAGTTGTTGTTGGTTGCTAACTGAAACAATAACGGTCTCAGTGTCTGTTCCTTCGATCTGACGCTTGAAGCGTACTTGCTTGAGGTTCAAGACAATTTCTGTAACGTCTTCTACAATACCTTTGAGGGTAGTGAATTCGTGGTCTGCACCTTGAATCTTAATAGACGAAATTGCAAAACCTTCTAAGGAAGAAAGCAAAATTCGACGGAGGGAGTTACCAATGGTAATTCCGTAGCCCGGTTCTAGCGGACGAAACTCAAA
>JBEEKN010000031.1:0-30900 GCA_041168605.1 Bacteroidota bacterium
CTACAATTCATAATTAAATTAACTTTGAAAAAAATTATACCATGAATTTAGAAGAAATCAAAGACCTCATCAAATTGGTGTCCAAATCCGGACTCGGCAAAGTTGAAATCGAAAGAGAAGGTTTTCGCATTTCCATTAAAGGAAGTCAGTCTGAGCCAATTATGTACCAAGCTGCACCAATGGTAGCTGCACCAGTTGCTGCTGCGCCTGCACCAGTTGCGGCAAGTGCTGCCCCTGCAAGCACAGAAACCAACAACTCCGATGACAGCAAGTATATCACTGTCAAGTCGCCAATGATCGGTACTTTTTATCGTACACCAGGCCCAGATAAAGATGCTTTTGTCAATGTTGGAGACACCATCCAAAGCGGAGATAAAGTTTGTATCATTGAAGCCATGAAAACTTTCAATGAAATTGAAGCCGAAATTTCTGGTAAAATCGTGAAAGTACTCGTAGACAACGCTAGTCCTGTAGATTACGACCAACCATTATTCTTGGTTGATCCAGCATAAAAACCAAAACATGTTTAAAAAAATATTGATTGCCAATCGCGGCGAAATTGCGCTGCGCGTGATTCGCACCTGTAAAGAAATGGGCATCAAGACGGTGGCCGTTTACTCAACCGCCGACAAAGACAGCCTGCCCGTTCGCTTTGCAGACGAAGCAGTTTGTATTGGCCCACCAACCAGTGCATTGTCTTATTTGAGCATCCCAAACATTATCGCTGCGGCCGAAATCACCAACGCCGACGCCATCCATCCAGGCTACGGATTCTTGTCTGAAAACGAAAAATTCTCTAAAGTTTGTCAGGAGCACGGCATCAAGTTCATCGGTGCACTCCCTGAGCAAATTGCCGGAATGGGCGACAAAGCTACGGCCAAAGCCACAATGATCGCTGCCGGCGTGCCTTGCATACCAGGCTCTACAGGTCTTTTAAAAGATCTTGACGATGCCTTTGTAACGGCAGAGGTTGTCAAATACCCGGTTATCTTGAAAGCGACTGCTGGTGGTGGTGGAAAAGGAATGCGCATCGTCTGGAAAAAAGACGAAATGGAAGCAGCCTGGGATTCCGCTCGCCAAGAAGCTGCAGCAGCATTTGGCAACGACGGCATTTACATGGAGAAATTCATCGAAGAGCCTCGCCACATCGAAATTCAAATTGCTGGCGACCAATACGGAAACGCCTGTCACCTTTCTGAGCGCGATTGCTCTATTCAACGACGCCATCAAAAGCTCGTCGAAGAAACACCTTCTCCATTCATGACCGACGAACTCCGCGAGAGAATGGGTGAAGCTGCTATTAAAGCTGCTAAAGCTGTTCGCTACGAAGGCGTTGGAACCGTAGAATTTTTGGTCGACAAAAACCGCGACTTCTACTTCATGGAAATGAATACACGTATCCAAGTAGAGCACACCATTACAGAAGAAGTCATCAATTTTGACCTCATCAAAGAGCAAATCAAAATTGCAGCTGGTGAGAAAATCTCCGGTAAAAATTACTACCCTACAATGCACGCTATTCAGTGTCGTATCAATGCAGAAGACCCTTACGCGGACTTTCGTCCAAGCCCGGGTAAAATCACAGACTACCACTGCCCTGGTGGGCATGGTGTTCGCATAGACGCACACGTTTATGCCGGCTACTCCATTCCGCCGTACTACGACTCCATGATTTCTAAACTGATTGTAGTGGCACAAACGCGCGAAGAAGCCATCTTAAAAATGAAACGTGCTTTAAACGAATACGTCATTGGAGGCGTCAAAACCACTATCCCATTCCACCAAAAACTAATGGAAAACCCGGACTTCAATGCCGGTAATTTTACCACCAAGTTCATGGATACTTTCGAATTTTAAATTAAGGCTTCTTCGGAAGCCTTTTGACGAATTGAATGGTATAATAGGTATTGTACGAATAGACTTAGCGAAATATCGAAAAAAATTAAAAAAGAATCTTTTAATTCATTAGGCAACCCATGCCCGGTTGGGACGTATACTTATATGATTACCGTCAAACTGCCATCAGTAGACAAACGTCAGACCATTAAAGGTCACATAAATTTGATTCGATAAATGAAAAAACTTTTACTCCTTAGCATCATACTTTTTTCTGTACTTGGTATTTCTTTTGCTCAAGGCACAGCCATTAGTGTTGGTACACAAACAACGACCTTCACGAGTATGATCAGAGGCTATCACTTTACAGCCCCTACAAGTTTCACTATTTGCGGTTTATACATTCCGCCAGATGCTGCCCCAACAGGAACCCAAACCATTCGCGTGGTGCGTTTTACAGCTGGCCCACCACCTGCTTTTGCAGCTACAACCAATAGTTTTGTTCAATTATTCACAATTTCTAATGCACCAGCAACTCAGGTTATTGCGTGTAACATTCCCGTAGCCGCTGGCGAAATCATCGGTGTGTATGGTGCCAGAGGTGCCAATTGCGTCAATAGCTATGGTCCTGCAAATTTTGTAACGAGTATCAACGGATTCAACACTACACTTCAACGCAGCGGCATGCAATCTTGCCCTGCAGGTACAGGTGCGGCAATGGCCAACATTTGGTCGGAGGTCAATTATAACATCGGCCGAATTTCGATGTACATCAACTGTTGCCAAACGCCGACCCTTACCGCTTCCAACACAAGTCCTATTTGTGCTGGGCAGCCCTTTTCTCTTGGCGCTGTTCCAAACCCAACCGGCACGAACTATTCTTGGGCTTGGGCTGGGCCAAATAACTTCACTTCTACTCAACAAAACCCAACCGTTGCCAGCCCTACTTTATTGGCAGCAGGTACTTATACTGTTACGCTTACGGTTCCAAACTGTGGAACGGTGAACGCCACAACAACCGTTACAGTCAATCCAGGGCCTACAGTTACAGCGGCCCCACTTACAATTTGTGCTGGCGCCAGCGGCAACCTTACCGCAAGCTCCACTACACCCGGAGGGACTTACACTTGGTTTCTGAATGGTACGCAAGTAGGAACGGGTCCGAGTATCTCTGTATCTCCATCAACTACCACCACCTACTCTGTAGATTACTCAGCTGCTGGTTGTACCGGAACAACAAACGTTACGGTCACGGTAGAACCTACGCCACAGCCAACCGTAACCACCGATTCAGTATGTGTAGGCTCAGCGGGTTCGCTATTTGTCAATAATGTAAGCGCCGGCGGTACTTACCTTTGGAACACAGGCGCTACTACAGCAAGCCTTACAGCAAGCCCAACAGCAACCACTAGCTATAGCGTTGTATACACGAGTTCAAATGGTTGTGTCGCCCCAAGCGTAAGCGGAACCATCGTTGTGAAGCCTTACCCTGTAATCAGCACCGCAAACGACACCATTTGTTTTGGCGGCTCCACAACACTCAGCACCAACGTTGATCTTCCTGGTGGCACCTACACTTGGTCTCCGCTTGCGGCAAATAGCGCGAGCATCACCGTAAGCCCAGCAGCTACTACCACGTATACTGTAATCTATGACTTATTAGCTTGTCAGGATACCGCTACGGCAACGGTTTTGGTCAACCCAATACCCGTTGCGCAAACTGCAAACGCGGTCATGTGTTTTGGGGATGTCATCGACCTTATCGCTACAGCAAACTTACCTGGCGGAACTTATCTTTGGTCTACCAACGACACCAACGATACCACCTCTATTAGCCCCGCTAGCAGTACTAGCTATACAGTAACTTATACATTAAACAACTGTACAAGCCCAGCAGCCACCGCACAAGTAACGGTGAATCCAATTCCAGTAGTGACGCTCACAAGCGCAACTATTTGTGAAAGCGACCCGGTCACGCTCACCGCAACACCCGACTTAATTGGCGGTAGTTATGCGTGGGGGCCAAACAGCCTTCTTGGCGGCGCAAACCAAACCTTTACACCGTTGCAAGACAGCACACTCACAGTGGTATACACGCTCAACAATTGCCCAAGTTTACCAGCGACAGGCACCGTCACCGTTCACCCACTTCCGATCGTTACTTTTAGTGCCAATCCTGTAGAAGGCTGCGCTCCACTTGCCGTTAACTTCACAGCAGACGATGCTACGAACACTACCTACAGTTGGTCTACCAGCAATGGCCTAAGTGCATCTGGTACTGCTCCAACTATTGTCTTTGGCAACGGCGGTACCTTTGATGTGAGCTTGGCGGCCACAACTTCATTTGGCTGCTACGACACACACACCGAACTGGCCTACATCTATGTAGAAGACCTCCCTGTTGCCGATTTTGAGTCACCAATTAGTGTCTTCACACAAGAAGCACAATACGTGATGTTTAGCAATTTGTCCATGGGCGCAACCAACTACGTTTGGGATTTTGGAGACGGGCAATTTGCCTACGACTTCGAGCCTTCACATGTGTTCCAAAACACCACAGAGGGCTACACCATTACACTCACTGCACTGACCGACCTCCAATGTGCCGATGTCACTTCAATTAGCATTGGTTATCAATACAACGAACTACTCTACATCCCGAATAGCTTTACACCAGACGGCGACCAAAACAACCAAGTCTTTTGCCCTGTTTTCTATTCAGGATACGACCCGCAAAACTACGAGTTCACGGTCTACAACCGTTGGGGAGAAGTCATCTTTGAAAGCCGCAACGCTTTAGTGGGTTGGGATGGTACCTACGGACCTGATGCTTTTGAAGCACCAGCCGGTATGTATACTTATCGTATTTTATACAAAAACCCAGATTTAGACGAACGCAAGGTCGTGACGGGTCATGTAAATTTACTGCGCTAGTTTAGAGAAAATCCTATCTTTGGGCCTGACCATTCAGGCGCATGAAGGAACGCAGTTTTTATTCCAACCTATTCTTTTCACTAGGACTCAACCTCCTCGTGAAGCCCGTGGCCATCTTTGCAATTGATATGGCCGTACAAAATATTGTAGGGCAGCAATACGGCATCTATTTCGCTTTTTTCAATTTTAGCCTGATCATTTCAATTGTATTTGATTTTGGTGTGAATAACTACAGCACAAGGCTCAGTGCTCAAAACTTGCCAGAAGCCAAAAAGCTGTTTTCAACTATCTTAGGGCTGCGCTTTTTATTGCTGCTTGTTTATCTTGCAGGCATAGGCCTTCTCAAAGTTTTTGTTGCGCTCTCTTGGATGGAATATAGGCTTATTCTCTTGCTAGGCCTCAATCAATTTTTAATTGCCAACATCTCCTTTTTTCGGAGTTATTTTGCCGGGCTACAATACTTTCGCCTAGATGCTTTTTTGAGTATCCTCGATCGGCTTTTGCTCATCTTATCTGTAGGCTACATTATTTATTTTTATCCCGATGGTTTCAAGCTGATCGATATCGAATCTTATAGTATTTATCAATTTGGCTGTTACGCGCTAAGCTTTCTAGTTGCTGGTTGTTTGGCGTTCTACCTGATTAAACCCAAGTTGGAAATTCCTCGCCTTATTACCTTTTTTCCTATCGTTAAAAAATCTTTTCCATTTGCGTTACTCATCGTACTGATGACGCTTTATACGCGTATAGATGCACTTTTTCTCCTGACCTTTTCTGTAGATAACGGCACACAAGAAGCAGCATATTATGCACAAGCATTTCGCTTAATTGATGCGCTGTACATGTTTGCGATGGTTTTTGCCGGACTCCTCTTTCCGATGTTTGCCAAAATGCTCAAAGAAAATCCATCGGCAATTGCCGCTTTGGTAAGCCAAGCCAGTAAGCTACTTCTTGGGTCGAGTTTAGCTTTTATTGTTTTTAGCCTTTTCCGTGGTGGTCTTATGATTGATCAAATTTATGACAACACTTCAGTTGAAAGCAATGGCATATTGTTTTTATTGAGCATCGCCTTTTTTGGAATGGCCTCAAACCTTATTTATGGCTCTTTGCTCACCGCAAATGGTTCTTTAAAGGTATTGAATATCATTTCGTTTGTTGGTTTGTTGGTCAATATAAGTTTGAATTTGATTTTAATCCCTAAGGTGCTCAATAACGGAGCAGTTATGGCTGCAGGAGTAGCGGCGCTCACTCAAATTCTTGTTGCCTTAGCACAAGCCATTTACTGTAAACGTTTGTTTAATTTGCCGCTTGTAGCGCGTCATTTTTATAGATTTCCCTTGCTCGTTTTTGCCTTGATGTTTTGGTTTGTTGTTGTTGATTGGTCTCCCATCGGTTATATATATGGTGACTGGATTTTGTTAATTGATATTTTAGTAACGATGTTCTTGCTTTTAGCTTTTAAATTCATAGATGTCAAGGAGCTGATTTCGCTTGTTCAAACCCGCAGTAAAACGCAATAAATATGGATTTTTGGAGTTAATGTCATAGCTTTGAAAAAAAATTGCCGCAAGTAAGCACTATGGAAAACAATAACCTCTCAGACCAACGCAACGCATTATTAATTTTTCTCTGGAACCAACGCAAATCATTGCTCCTCTTTACAGGTGTAGCTGCGGTCCTTTCTGTTATCGTCGCTTTTATCATTACCCCACTCTATTTGTCTACTGCAATTGTGTTTGCGGCGGCCTCAAGCAATGTATCCTTCTCTGAGCAACGCAACGTAAAGGCAGCAGCTATGGACTTCGGAGAAGAAGAACAAGCCGAGCAATTGGTTCAAATTTTATCGTCATCGCGCATTAGAGACCGTATTGTCCAGAAGTACGACCTCATGAAAGACTACGAGATTTCAAAAACAGACCCCAATAAATTTTACAAACTCAACAAGGCCTACAACGAGCATTTTACCTTTAGCCGCACGCGCTACGGCTCCATTCAGATCGATGTGCTCGACGAAAACCCTAAGCAAGCGGCTGCCATGGCCAATGACATCGTAGACCTCATCGATACCATCAAGAACGAAATGATCCGCGAGCGCACCATTCCCGCGTTTCAAATCAATTTGCGCAAAAAACAGCAAATGGAAAAAGAGCGCGACTCGATCTTACTGCGCTTAGAAGACCTTGCTGAATTAGGCGTTTTGCCCAACGATACGCGCGCCACGCTTTATCAAGCCTTGGTTGATGCCAAAAATCCACAAGAAAAAGAAGAGCTCCGCAAGAAAATTGAAGCCAATAGCAAATACGGTTCAGTTTATGACGGGCTAGAATACCAACGTAACGAGAAAATCGTGAAGATAGAAGACTTTAAAGTGTCTTACGAACAAGCAGAGTCTGATGCCAATGCCAACTTTAACCACAAATTCGTGGTAGAAAGAGCCGTGGTTGCCGACCGCAAAGAAAAACCCAAGCGCATGATCATCGTGCTCGTGTCAACTATAGGTGGTTTTCTTTTCGGACTGTTCTTCTTATTGATCCGTCAACGCATCAAAGAACTCCAACAGAACGCTGCATAAAGTTCAAATGAACGACCCTATTCTTTATTCGCTCATTCCTGTTGGCCTGCTCGCCATCTATTTTGCTATTTTTCAGACGGACAAACTCTTTTTGAGCCTGGCCTTTCTAACGCCGCTCTCCGTGAATATCGAAGAATACACAAGCAGTTTTGGTTTGTTTGTCCCGACAGAACCACTGTTGTTTGGCCTGATGATTTTATTGAGTGCCTTTCAACTCAAAAAAGGCTTCCTGCCTGTTGCTGTTTGGCGCAGCCCACTCATCTGGACTATCCTCGTTTATTTACTTTGGCTATTATTGTCTGCCATCACGAGCAGCCATCCTATTGTGTCGCTCAAATTTATCCTAGCTAGACTCTGGTTTATCATTCCGATATTATTCTTTGGAACTTACTTTTTTCAAAAACGCAGTAACCGCATTGCGTTCTTATGGCTCTTTATTGTAGCCACCGTACTGGTCATCATTTATACACTTATCCATCACTCCTTTTATGGATTTGGCGAAAAAGAGGGGCACTGGGTCATGTCTCCATTCTTTAAAGACCACACTATTTATGGTGCTATTGTTGCACTCGTGCTCCCTCTGGCTGTTGGGCTTTACCTCTACAAGAAACACAATCCGTTGGTGCAAATGACCCTTCTCACGCTCATCGCGATCATTTTGGTGGGCTTGGTGCTCTCGTATACCCGTGCAGCTTGGCTGAGTGTGGTAGGAAGCATTGGCGTAGCAGTTGTGCTGTATTACAAAGTTTCTTGGAAACCCATTGCTGTTTTGGCAAGCATTGGCGTGGTGGTGGTTTTGATCCAATGGGACCGCATACAGATGGAGCTCGAACGCAATAAATACGAGCATACTACAGAAGCTTTTGACGAGCGCCTGCAAAGTGCAGCGAATATTTCTACAGACGCCTCCAATTTGGAGCGCATCAACCGCTGGAGTTGTGCAATTGAAATGTTCAAGAAGCGCCCTATCATGGGTTATGGACCTGGCACCTATGCCTTTGAGTACGCACCTTTTCAGCGACCAGAAAACCTCACGATCATCTCCACCAATTTCGGGGACATGGGCAACGCACACAGCGAATACTTGGGTGCACTCGCAGAAACAGGCCTCATTGGTATGTTAAGTTTAATTGCGCTCATCTTTGCGATATTTTATACTGGAATTACGCTTTATCATCGCTTGCCCAAAACCAACAAAGAGGACAGAATTATTGTACTGAGTACCATAATGGCGCTGAGTACCTATTTTATCCATGCATTTCTGAATAATTACATGGACACCGACAAGGCCGCAGTACCTATCTGGGGAATTTGCGCGATGTGGTTGGTTTACGAACGCGAACTGAGCACTAACGACCAATCCAAAGCGACGGATTGAGTGTCACTGGGCTTGCGCCAACTACCTGATGCACTTCAAAGTGACACACAGACACGCCGCTGTCATTGAGTAGCGTGCCGATTGCTTGTTTGGTAGATACCTTTGATCCAACCCCCACAAACGTTTCAGATAAGTTTCCATAAACGGTACGATACGCGCCGTGCTTGATGATCACAACCTTACCCGCACCAGCCACCGAAAAGACCGTCGTGACTTCGCCTTCAAATACAGCGCGCACTTTTGAGCCTCTGCTGCAAGTAATATCAATGCCGTTGTTGTTCCATTCCACGCCGCTGAGCGTTGGATGATAGTTGCGGCCAAATCTTTCGGTCACGCTGCCGTTGTCTACGGGCCAAGGCAAACGACCCCGATTGGTCTCAAAACTTTTGCCAATTGCCGCTCCTTCGGTAGAAATTGGTGTTGCGACAACTTTTGGCGCTGCAGTAGGCGTTGTTGCTTTCGGACTTGCCGTGGAAGTGCCAGATCCTTGCGTTTTGGTCGGGGCTTTTGTGGCTGTTTTGGCTAATTCTGCCTGACGTGCTGCTTCCCTGGCTTGTTCTTTGGCGATATCTGCCCGAATGGCGGCATCAATTTGCTTTTTGAGCTGTATTTTCTTGCGCTCGTCTTCTTTGAGTTGGGCAATGAGCGCTTGTTCCTCTTTCTTAAACTTTTGATAAGACTTTTCCATTTTGGACTTGTCGTTTTCAATGAGTTGGCGCTCTTGTTTTTTCTCTTCTAAGGCCTGTTGCTTGATGAGCTTTTCGGAGTCAATTTGATTGATTTCCTTGAAAATGAGTTGTTGGTGTTGCTTGATGAGCGCTGCTTGTTTTTGCTGAACAGCGGCCACCTTTTTGAGGTAGCGGTTGCGTCTGAGTGCTTCGTTGTAGTCTGCAGAGGCCAATAAATACATGACTTTGTTGTAGTTGCCGCGGTGTTTGTAGGCATACAAAAACATTTTGCGATATTGCTGCTTGAGTTGGGTGAGTTTGGCGCGCAAACGCTTGATCTCCATCTTTTTTTGAACGATTTTCATTTCGGCGCTGCGCACTTGGTTGTCAAAAAGGTTGACCAACGCTTCGCGGCTCTTGATTTGGTTTTCGATCAAACGGATTTCATTGAGCGAAGCCTGGCTGTTGTTCTTCACTTTATTCAACAGCTTTTTGGTATTAGAGATGCGCTTCTCTAATTTTTGCTGTTCGCGCTTGAGCTGGTTTTGGTCTTGCTGAGCGTAGGCCATTGGAGCCATACACAAGAGCAAGACGATGCTAATCACATTTTTCATAGCTTTCTGGTATGACGATAATTAATTCTTGTGGTTCGTTGACCTCGACACGCTCGTAGAGCAAAGTGAGCAACAGCGATTTTTTAGGTGTGCGGATATTGATTTCAACTTTCAAAGGCAAATCAAAGCCATTGAGTTGCTGTCTTTCTAAATAGACAACACTCACCTCCGTAGAATCTTCGAGGCTCCAAATTCGGGTTTGTTTGAGGGCCTTGGCGTCGTTGGTGAGGTGGTATTGAATCATGAGGTCGTCGCGTTGTTTGCGGTCTGGCTTCTTGCGGTCGTGCTTTTTGTGGGTCGAGATACTGTACTGAAAAGGGTCGTTGTCGACAAAATACTTTTGCGTGATTTGATAATCTAGAGGCTTGCCGTATATGATCTCTTCTATGTTTTCATACGAGAAATCAACGCCGAATAAATCTTTCAAGTAATCCAACGAAGCAACAGTATAGCAGCGGTCTCGTTTGTTGACAACGCTGAGGGTATCTTGGGTTACAAGCGCGGTAACTACCGGAATGCGGGCATAGGTAATGATGGCCGAAACAGCGCTGTCACTCACAATTTTGATGGACGTTTTTACAGAGATTTCGCCTTCGTCTGCAGGTTTACTTAAATCTTGGTAAGACAGCGCAAGCTTGCTGTAAAAAGTCTTTGGCTCGATGTGCGAAAGGCTATCGATGCGGTCTATTAACTCTTTATCCTTGAGTTTAGGGAGTTTTTCAAGGTCGCTTTTTTCGGCAACAAGCTCCTGTGTTTTACAAGCCGAAAGACCTGCAAACAAAAAGCAGATGAAAAATAACTTATGGAACTGGAACATACGTTTTTTTAGAGATTTTCTCGGAAAGCACAATACTGCCCTCTCCAAAAGTAAGCGCCTTCTGCCAGCAATTATTTGCTTCTTGAACTTGCCCTAAATGAAAATAAATATCGCCGAGGAGTTCTTGGTAGGCGGCGGTTTGTTGCAGCTTGTCTGCGCTGATTTTCTGTATTTCTTGCTGTGCCATTTGGTAAGCACCCGTTTGAAATGCGTTATAGGCTAATTCAAAAAGGACTGGTGCGTTGGCCGCATCTTTTAAAAGCATTTCTTGCAAGCGCTGCTGCGTTTTTGGCAACTCTATTTTGAAATGAGACAGCGGGTGGAGGTATTTCAATTCGAGGTCGTTTGAGCTGACGCTCAGTGCGTCCTTAAATGCGGCAAAGGCTGCTGCTTGTTTTTGCAAGCCTAAGTTCGCAATGCCTTCTTGCAAAGCGATTTCGGCTAACAATACGTTGTCGTTGAGCAACACCCCTTGGGCAAGGGTGAGGTTTTCTAAGGCTTCGGTGTATAAACCACTTCTATTGAGCATCATGGCTTTGAAAAAGAAAGGAAGTGGCTGACTCGGAAATAATTCCGCACAACTAGAGGCGTCTTTGAGGAGGGTGGTCCATGCTTCTTGTTCAAATTCTAAAATCATGACCTGACTCCAAACTGGAAACAAATTGGGGTCGCAGCGCAGCGTTTGTTGGTAGCTGGCAATCGCTGCTTTGATCTGACCAGAAACGTAATAGTAATCGCCGGCAATGGAGTGCGCCTTGGCCTCGTTGGGGTAAGTTTGGGTCATGTACACCACAAGGGGCTCCAACTTCGGGTCAATGGCTTTTTGCGTCTTTTCGTTGACCAACATGATCAAAATATTCATTTTCTGATCGAGACTTGGTCCCTGCGCTAAAATGCCGGCCTGTAGGTATTTTTTGCCTTCATCCACTTTGCCAGAACGGTAGAGCATCTCGCCGTACATAAGCAGCGCAACGCCGTTTTGCGGGTCTGCGGCAACGAGGTCTTTGAGCAAGCCAAAACCAGCTGTATAATTTTGAGCCCTGAAATAATGATCGACTAAATTGGCCAGAATACTGGCTTCTGTAGGGAAGCGCAGTCGGGCAGATTCGAGCAAGGCAACACTTTCTTTGGTCTTGCCCATTTGCTGCAAAAGGCGGAATTTTTCAAGCACTGTGCTCGGGTTTTCACCGAGTTGTTGTTCCATTTGCTCAATGAGCGCAAAAGACTTGCTCGATTTATTGAGCTCTTGGTAACTCTTCAATGCACCGCTGTAATAATCGATGTTTTTTGGATCCGCTTTTAGCAATACTTCGAACACCTCAGCGGCATCTTGAAAACGACCCAATTGCTGGTACATAAAAGCCAATTCGCGCTTGTAATGCAGGTTTTTGGGATCGAGATGAGCAGCTTGTTCGGTATGGAAAGCCGCCTCTTGGTACTTTTCTTGTTTGAGATAAATTTGAAATAGCGCGTAATGCACGGCGGCGTCTTTGGGTTGTTTTTGCAAACAGGCCTTGAACGCTTGAATCGCTTCTTCGTTTTGTGCATTGAGCATATTGCGCACGCCGCTGTGAAACTGCCGAATGTAAGCAGGGTCTTGCAATGCAGCTGTGGGTTCTTGCACTTTACAAGAAGCCAAAGCGATCAGCGCGAGGGCGTACAGTATCTTATTCATTGACCGTGCTGAAATCGCCTAAGCTGAGGTCTTTTGAACGGCCATTGTATTGCGCATTTGAGCCGATCATGGCGCCACTTAGATTGACTCCTGATAACTTCGTTTGGTTGCCAACGATGCAATTTGAAATATTGACATTGGTCAGAATGGTGCCTTCGCCCAAAGAAACATGCGGCCCAACAACTGATCTTTCGATGCGCACGTTGGGGCCAATATAACAAGGCTGAATGATGACACTATCTGTAAAATTGGCAGATAAATGTTGAAGGCGACCTGCCTCGGCGTCGTGTTCGAGCACGCGTTGGTTGGTTTCTACCGTGACTTCTTTGTTGCCGCAATCGAGCCATTCGTCTACGGTGCCTGGTTTAAAGGCAACACCCGCTTCTGTGAGACGGCGCAGGGCGTCTGGCAATTGGTATTCGCCGCTTTTGACCACGTTGTTGTCAATGAGGTATTGGAGTTCTTGCTTGAGGCGTGCGCCATCTTTGAAGTAATAGATGCCGATCATGGCTAAATCCGAAACGAAAGTTTGTGGTTTCTCGACAAAATCGATAATGTGCCCTTGGGCGTCGAGCTGAACAACGCCAAATGCACTTGGGTCTTCGATTTGCTTGACCCACAAGATGCCTTCATCTTCGGAAGAGATTTTGAAGTCCGCTTTGAAAAGTGTGTCGGCGAAAGCCACCACCACTGGGCCATCGAGCGCTTCGGCTGCACACAAAACGGCGTGGGCTGTGCCGAGGGCTTGTAATTGGTAATGGATGCTGCCTTTGGCGCCCAAACTTGCCGCTACTGCCAACAATTCTTGTTCAACTGCCTCGCCGAATTCGCCCACCACAAATGCGATTTCTTCAATGGGTTCTGCACAAACGCGTGCAATATCGGCAACCAAGCGGTGCACAATGGGCTTGCCGCCAACCGGAACAAGTGGTTTGGGAATGGTGAGGGTATGGGGTCTGAGTCGGCTTCCGCGACCCGCCATCGGGACAATTACTTTCATGATATAAATTATTTGGTGCCGGTGCTCCCGAATCCGCCTTCGCCGCGCGCTGAGGAGCTCAGTTCTTGGACTTGAATCAGGTTTACCTTTTCTACTTTACAAAAAACGAGTTGTGCAATGCGTTCGCCATCCGTTAACGTAACCGTGTCGGCCGACAGGTTAACAAGAATAATACCAACTTCTCCGCGGTAATCGGCGTCGATGGTGCCCGGCGTATTCAAGACGGTAAGGCCTTTTTTGAGCGCCAAACCACTGCGCGGACGCACCTGACATTCAAGACTTTGATCCATTTCAAGAAATAAACCTGTTGGAACCAAGGCGCGTTGCATGGGGGCCAAGGTGAGCGGGGCTTCTAGGGCAGCGCGCACATCCATGCCCGATGAACCTGCCGTTTGATAGGCTGGTACTTCGTGGTGGCTCTTGTTGACAATTTTAACTTCGTGCAAACTCATCTTCCAAAATTAGCGCAATTCTGCACTCAAAAGCGCGCATATTCAAGGAATAATCAACAGCTTAGTATGGACAACATCGGTCATTTTAAGCGTATTTGCTTACTTTTGTGCTACAACCGAGTAGTTATGTTAGAAATACAACGCATCCGTCAAGAAAAAGAAGCCATCCTTGCAGCCTTGGCCAAAAGAAATATAGATGCAAGTCAAACCCTTGATGCCATCCTTGAAACAGACCAAAACTGGAGAATGGCCAAAACTCAACTCGATCAAGTTGCTGCCGAAATGAACCAACTTGCGCGATCCATAGGTGAGCTCTTCAAGTCTGGTCAGCAAGCCGAAGCTACGGCCATGAAAGAAAAAACAAGCGCCTTAAAAATCCAAGAAGCAGCACTTAAAGAACAAGTCAGTGCCTTGGAAGACGCGCTCCAAAAACACCTTTATACTTTACCTAATGTTCCCAACGAAGCCGTTGTGCAAGGCCGCGATGCCGAAGACAACCAAAACGTTTTTGAAGCAGGTAGCATTCCACAATTCAGTTTTGAGGCCCAACCACACTGGGATCTTGCCAAAAAATTCAAGCTCATCGATTTTGAACTCGGCGTTAAAGTCACCGGCGCAGGCTTTCCGTTTTACCGTGGCAAGGGTGCTAGATTACAGCGCGCACTCATTCAGTTTTTCCTAGACGAAGCCATTGCGGCGGGCTATGAAGAATTCATTTCTCCGCACATGGTCAATGAGGCCAGCGGCTACGGTACTGGGCAGCTCCCAGACAAAGAAGGCCAGATGTATTACGTCAAAGAAGACGACTTCTACCTCATCCCGACCGCAGAAGTTCCACTGACCAACATCTACCGCGATGTCATTTTACCAGACGCCAATTTCTCGATCAAAATGTGCGGTTATACGCCTTGCTTCAGACGAGAAGCAGGTTCTTACGGAAAAGATGTGCGCGGCCTCAACCGTTTGCACCAGTTTGACAAAGTAGAAATTGTACGTGTCGAACACCCAGACAACAGTGCCAAAGCGCTCGACGAAATGATCGACCACGTCAAGAACCTACTCGACAAATTAGAGTTGCCGTATCGCATCTTGCGTTTGTGCGGCGGCGACATGGGCTTTGCCTCAGCCATGACCTACGATTTTGAGGTCTACTCTGCAGCCCAAGAAAAATGGCTAGAAGTCAGCTCGGTATCTAGGTTTGATACTTTTCAGTCTAACCGCTTGAAATTGCGCTTCAAAGACGATAAAAAAACCACACTTTGCCATACGCTCAATGGTTCTGCCTTGGCCTTGCCGCGTATCCTTGCTTCTTTACTCGAAAACCACCAAACTGAAAACGGCATCCAAATTCCGAAGGCCTTACAAGCCTACACTGGTTTTTCGGTCATCGAGTAAGGCAATGTCTGGGCAATTTCGACGTTAATATGCAGTCTCTGCCCATGAACCGCTTTTTGAGCTCACGTCTACTTTTGTATTGCCTTTTCAACCTCATCGGGTTGGGTAGTTTCGCGCAGCAAAACAGCAGAATTGTAGCACTCGCGCCAGACACCCTTGTGCAGTTCCTCGACAGCAATGTCATTTACACACCGTCTTTGTTCCTTTCTCATTTTAAAAATGGAACTGACACCATTAAAGTGCCTGAGTACACCTATACATTCGATGCAGATCGGAACACATTTCAATGGAACAACCTGCCCACAGACACCATTTATTTGCACTTTTTGGTCTTTGCCTTTGCGCAAAACCAAAGCTTTTTTCATTACCAATTAACACCAACTTCCCCGCAAAATTTGCTCGAAAAGGAACGCGAAAAATTCCAGATCACGGCCCGCGGCCCACAAGATCTTTTTGGCGGAAATGCCATTCATAAAAGTGGCAGCCTAGCGCGCGGTATTGGTTTTGGCAACAACCAGAGCCTTGGGCTCAATTCGGCACTCAACTTACAACTCAACGGACAAATTTCGCCGGGCCTTATGCTCACCGCCTCGCTCTCAGATGCCAATATTCCATTTCAAGCATCGGGTACCACCAACCAGCTCCGAGAATTCGATCAAGTTTTCATCCAAGTACACAACGAACAACTCAAGGTAACCGCCGGCGATTTCTGGTTAGACAAACCCGACGGCCAATTCTTGACTTACCGCAAGCGTGCCCAAGGCGCTACAGGACAGTACAATTGGCAGACAGCCAACGGCGCTAAACTCTACACACAAAGCAGCGTGGGTTTATCCAAAGGAAAGTTCCAAAGACAAGTGATCCAAGGGCTCGAGGCCGTGCAAGGGCCGTATCGGCTCGTTGGCAGCAACAACGAACCGTACATTCTTATTTTGGCCGGCACCGAACGCATTTTTATAGACGGACAACTGCTGCAGCGCGGCCAAGAATTCGATTACATCATAGATTACGCCAGTGCCGAGCTCACCTTTACCTCTAGACACCTCATCACCAAAGACAGCCGAATTGTGGCCGAATTTCAATACGCAGATCAAAATTTTGCGCGTAGCTTACTCCAACACACCACGCGTTACCAAACCAAAAATTTCAAAACGTGGTTGGCGGTTTACCAAGAACAAGACCTCAAAAACCAAGCGCTACAACAAGTGCTGAGCACCGAACAACTGCAGCAACTCAGTCAGATCGGCGACAACCTCAATGCCGCAAATGTGCAGGGCTATGATTCTAGCGCTTTCATTGAAAATGCGAATATGTATCGCCTCATCGATACGCTTGGCTACCAAAATATATTGGTGTTTAGTGTCGATGCGCAAGCGGCCCACTACCGCAGCACTTTTACTGAAGTTGGGATGGGTCAGGGAGATTACATTTTGGCAGGCGTCAGTGCTTCGGGTAATTATTACAAATGGATTGAACCTATTAACGGCAGCGCACAAGGTAATTTTGCACCCATCCGGCGCGTACAAACACCCAAGCGCAAACAAATGGCCAGCGCAGGTCTCACCTATGACTTGCATCCGAATTGGTCTGTATTTGCAGAAAATGCGCTCAGCGAAAACGACCTCAATTTGTACTCCTCCCTTGATGACCAAAACAACTTGGGTTTTGCTTCTAAAGGCGGTTTGCGTTTTCACAAAACAACAAGTTTAGACAGCAGTAAGCGCGTCCTTGAAACTTCACTTGAATACCTTTATTTGAATGCGCGCTTTGAACCTATAGAACAATTTCGGGCCGTTGAGTTTGACCGCGACTGGAACATCCGAAACCAAAATTACGCAGGTGCCCAACGCCAGCTAGAGCTCAAACAGCGCATTGCGCACAGCCAATTTGGGCAAATCAATATTTTGGCGCAGCATTTTGACATCGATAGTTTGTTTTCGGGCCAGCGCCTCTTTTCAGACGGCAACTGGAAAGAAAATGGTTGGTCGGCCAAATGGGATGCATCGGCTTTGCGCGCCCAAACGACCGCTACTCAAAATTATTTCGTGCGGCACCGCTTGAAACTAGACAAACAACTTGGATGGTTTAAACTCGGGTATATCGACGACCACGAATGGAATCAATTCAGCGGTAGTTTGCAAGCCAACTCTTATCAATTTTACGACGCACAGGCGTTCATTCAGCTGCAAACCACGCGCAAACTCGACCTAAAGCTCTTCTACCGCGAACGCTATGACTGGCGCGCAGACAGCACACTACAACTCGCAGCCAAGGCCAAAACAACTGGTTTGGAACTCAAATGGGATCCAAATGCGACCCAAAATATGCAGGTGCTCTTGGGTGCAAGGCAGCTGGCGATCCTCGATTCTGCGCTTATTGACCAAAAGGCCGAAAGAAGTTTGGTGGCGCGTTTTGACTACAATGCCCGCTTCTTTAAAAATGCTTTGACGCTCACTACTTTTTATGAAATTGGTTCTGGACTAGAGCAAAAAAGGCGCTTTCAATACATTCGCGTCAACGACGGACAAGGCATTTACACCTGGATAGACTACAACGCCGATGGCATCAAAGACCTCAATGAATTTGAACAAGCGATTTATGCGGATCAAGCCAACTACATTCGGGTTTTTGTGCCGAGTGCCAGTTATGCCGCGGTGTTTTCCAATGAGTGGAATCAGAGTATGCTTTGGAGACCCGAATTGCTATGGCGCCAGCGCGAAGGCGCATTGGGTATTTTAGCCAAATTTTCGAATCAGACGCGCATTCGCGTGCAGCGCAAATTACAAGACGGAACCACGCTGCAATGGCTCAACCCCTTGGCCTCAGATATCGGCGAATTGGCCCTGCAATCTGCCAATGCGCAATTCTCAAATTCATTGTTCTTCAACCGAAACGCAAAAGTATTTAGTGCAGAATACAGCTGGTTACAACAAGAAAACAAGCTCCTACTTGCCAGCGGATACGACGCCCGCAGCCAAACCAAACACCAAATCAATTTACGACTGAACATCAACACCAAGTTTGCGCTCGAAACAACCTTTTTACAAGGTCAAAATGCGGCCCTTGCAGACTACACCAGCGGGCGTAATTTTCAGATCAGCAACCAAGAAGTGAAGCCGCAACTCATTTACCAAGAAGGCTCCGCGCTGCGCTTGAGTTTTGCAGGGAGCATGGGCGAAAAAAACAATAGTGCATTGTACGGCGGGCAAAGTGCAAAGTCAAAATCGCTCGAAACCACCTGGAAAATCAACAGAAGTGAAAAAGGCAGCCTCAATGGCGCTTTCAAATATGTGTATTTTGATTTCGCCGGCACCGCACTTTCTGCTGTCGGGTACGAAATGCTCGAAGGCTTGCGGCCTGGTACCAACTGGACCTGGAACCTGAGTTATCAGAAAATTCTTGGCAAAAATTTACAGCTCAGCCTCAATTATGGAGGTCGGCTCATGGAAGGTCAGTCTGCCGTCCATACGGGTGGAATGGAGCTGCGCGCCTATTTTTAAGGCCTATGACTTCTTGAATTGTGCCTGAACAAAAGCCCTGGCCTTGGCGTCTGTGGCCACGTAATCTTCGTAGAGCGGATCTAAGATATTAGCGACATTTTGCATGCAGTACTCATTGAGTTGGCCAATTTCTAAAAAGGAAATCTTGCGGTCTAGGTAAGCCGCAACAGCCTCTTCATTGGCCGCATTGAGCGCACAAGCTGCTGTTCCTTGCGCAGCCATGGCTTGATACGCTAAGTCTAAATTTTTAAATACTTTGCGATCGGGCTGTTCGAAGGTGAGCTGCGGATAATCCATGAAATTAAATCTCGGAAAATCAGTTTTGTAGCGAGCGGGGTAAGTGAGTGCAAACTGAATAGGAAGCTTCATGTCGGGCAATCCCATTTGTGCTTTCATGCTGCCGTCTTCAAATTGCACCAAACTATGTACAATAGACTGCGGATGCACAATGACATCTATTTGCTCGGGCTGCAAACCAAAAAGCCACTTGGCTTCAATGACTTCTAAGCCTTTGTTCATGAGACTTGCAGAATCTATGGTGATTTTGGCCCCCATGCTCCAGTTCGGATGCTTGAGCGCTTGTTCGAGGCTTACGTTTTGTAGTTGTTCGAGCGTAAAACCCCTAAATGGGCCGCCCGATGCAGTGAGGTAAATTTTCTCAATCGGATTGTGGAACTCGCCCACCAAACACTGAAAAATGGCCGAATGCTCAGAATCTACGGGATAAATATTGACTGCTTTTTCACGCGCTAATTTGGTGATCAGCTCGCCGGCTACCACCAAAGTTTCTTTGTTGGCAAGGGCAATGGTTTTGCCTGCTTCAATGGCATGAATAGTCGGCTTCAGGCCCGCATAGCCCACCAACGCAGTGAGCACTGTATGCACTTCATTGGACTCCACTACTTGGCACAAAGCTTCTTGGCCCGCATACACATGGATATCAGCAGACCAAAGGGCATCTTTCACCTTTTGATATTGGCTTTCATCGGTAATCACAACAGCGTTGGGCTGAAACTTCAAAGCTTGCTCAATGAGCAAATCGGCATTCTTACCTGCGGTTAAAACCTGTAAATCAAAATAGTCTGGGTAAGCCGCCAACACCTCGAGTGCTTGCGTACCGATAGAACCCGTAGAACCGAGTATGGCAATGCCTTTCTTTTCTTGCATAAGCAAAGTTAACAAATGAGCGAACAAATGATTGAAATTCCCTACCTTCGTTCAAATATTTTGCATGAAATCACTACTCTCCTTCCTTTTTACAATTTCATTTTTCACTGGACAAGCCCAACAACTCAAAACCACTGAAAACCGCGTAGAAATCGACCTCAACGATGGTCATTTCAATGAAGATTTCTTCACTTTTGGCGAAAATGGCTTTGTGCTCAAGAGTTTCAGCTATCAAGATGGCCGTAGAGGCGATCTATATTTACACCATGATCTCTACGACACCAATATGGTTTTGGTTGGTGAGCAGGCAGAAGCCATTGACAAGAGAAATTACTTTTACAGTTCTTTTCAAGGAGCGCAAAAAGTTTATCACCTCAGCTATGCGCGCAAAATGCCTTTCGTTATTTACGAATACGACGCGGCCAACAAAAGCACGCGCAACTACAACATTCCCTCCGACGAACTCGCTGGCTTAAATAACATCCACTCTTTTTATGTCGTGAATCAGAGAGCCGTGGCCATTGGCGTTACCAAAACCAAATCTTATCTCCTGTTTTTTGACCTAGATAAACAAACCGTTCAAGCTACACCCATCCTTGTCGAAGGATTTAAATCCAAACGCACTTTTCCAATCAATGTAGAATTCATCGACGAAAAAAATCTTTTTTACCTCTCTATTCGTGCCTACAAATCAGTTTTCTCTTCAAGTGCTTACCTGCAAACCATCGATTTAGAAGGACAACTTTCATCACTCCAAAAAATCAATGAAGGTACCGACAAAGTCATCAAAACCATCACAGTAGGGGGTGTTTCCAACGACGAAATTGCCATCGCTGGTACATACAGCAGTGTTGTAAATGGAGCAAGTAACGGGATTTATTTTGCAACATCAGTGAATGGTATCGTAGACAACATCTCTACTTACAACTTTCTGGAGATACCTAACTATACCTCCTATTTGCCTCAAAAAACCCAGCAACGCGTCGAGAAAAAGAAAGAACGCGCAGCCAAACGCGGAAAAGAGCTAGAAGCCAACCAACTGATCATGATGCACGACCTCATCCCGGTTGACAACGATTTTTTAATCATCGCTGAGGCCTATTACCCAACGTATCGCACAGAAACCCGCACCACCTATGTGAACGGGAAACCAACAACCACCACCGTTCAAGTATTCGACGGTTACCAATACACCCATGCACTCGTGGCAAAATTCAATAGCAAAGGCGAAATGCTCTGGAGTCAAGTATTTAAAATGTATTTGTGGTACAAGCCCATGCGTGCCAAACAGTTTATCCGCATTGCAGGCCGCGAGCAGAACAGCATCAAACTCGTTTATGCCGATGGCAGAAATATCTATTCCAAATCTTTCTCTTTCGATGGAGAGGTCTTGAGTGAAAAAACTTCAAATCCGATCAACACCACCAACGAAAACGACAAAATCCGCGCGAGCTACAGCGATGTTATTTATTGGTACGATAAATATTTCTTGTCTTACGGCAGCCAAAGCATCAAGAACAAAACAGACGACGACGTCAAGCGCAAGCGCAATGTGTTGTTCATGAATAAGATCTCATTTGAGTAGGATTTACTCCACCGTTACACTCTTCGCTAAAAGAGCAATTCATAATTTTGTCTGCCAATAATTGCCATGATTTCAACGACATGACCATTGATTTTATAAAAAATGGTGTCTACTCCACAAACACAATATCTATAACCTTCTCGGTAGCGTATAGCTTCTGGAAAAATGAAGGGATTAGATGTTATTTTTTCAAAACAATCAAATAGCTTTTCATAATAGGCTACTGCCTGCGACAGCCCGAAACGACCTAAACCATACTCAAAAATACGTGTAATATCCTCTTCTGCCTGTATATTTAGTTTGTAACTAAACATTCAATTTAGTCTTAATATCAGCTAATAATTCTTCTTTGGTCTTTGTACTAAAACCACTATTCTCTGCTTTTTCTAATTTTATTCTTACCATTTCAATAAAAGCATCTTGATCACGTGCTTGTTTAATCAGGTAATTTACCGCTTCACTTTTACTAGTAAATTCTTCATTTGCTACTTGTTTTTTTAACCATTCATCATTTTGATTGGCTAAAGTAATGCTTTGTCGTGCCATATTAAAAAATCTTTAGTGGTGTAAATATACACCAACATCACCGGAGAGGAAATATTTTTCCAAAAAAAGATCTAAAAAAAACCGATGCGTAATCACATCGGTTTTTAAGCGTCTTGAACGAATATATGTTACTACTCTACCGTTACACTCTTCGCCAAATTTCTTGGCTGGTCTACGTTGCAGCCACGCATGACCGCGATGTGGTAAGAGAGTAATTGGAGCGGAATAGTGGCGAGCAGTGGCACCAAGAATTCGTCGACTTCAGGTATTTCGATGACGTGGTCAGCCATGCTGCGCACTTGTTCGTCGCCTTCAGTGACAATTGCAATGACTTTTCCTTTGCGGGCTTTCACTTCTTGAATGTTGGAAACAACCTTTTCATAGGAATTACCTTGGGTGGCGATCACAATAATCGGCATATTTTCGTCGATGAGGGCGATTGGGCCGTGCTTCATTTCTGCTGCAGGATAGCCTTCGGCGTGGATGTAGGAAATTTCTTTGAGCTTGAGCGCGCCTTCTAAGGCCACCGGGAAGGAGCTTCCGCGACCGAGGTAAAGTGCGTTTGGCGCATCTTTGTAAATAGCGGAAATTTTTTCGATTTCGGCATCTGTACCCAATACACGGCTAACTTTTTCTGGAATTGCTTCGAGTTCGGCCAATAACTGGCGGAATTTAGATTCTGAAATGGTGCCTTTTTTGTGTGCCAAAGAGAGGGCCATGAGCGTAAGAACGGTCACCTGAGCGGTAAAGGCTTTGGTAGATGCGACCCCAATTTCTGGGCCTGCATGCGTATACGAACCTGCGTCAGTGATGCGTGCAATAGAAGAGCCCACAACATTGCAAATACCTAAGATGGTAGCGCCTTTTGATTTGGCTAATTCAAGTGCGGCCAAGGTATCGGCGGTTTCGCCAGATTGCGAAATGGCAATGACGACGTCGTTTTCGCTGAGAATTGGATTGCGGTAGCGGAATTCGCTGGCGTATTCTACCTCTACATTGATGCGTGCGAGGTCTTCGATGAGGTATTCGCCCACCAAACCTGCATGCCATGACGTGCCACAAGCAACGATGATCAGTCTGTTGGCAGAAATCATTTTTTGCTCGTACTCGCGGATACCACCCAGGGCAACCCAGGCTTCATCGGAGTTGAGACGACCGCGGAAGCAGTCGTGGATAGAGCGCGGTTGTTCGTGGATTTCTTTGAGCATAAAATGCTCGTATCCACCCTTTTCTAAGGCCTCGAGTTCGAGCTCGAGTTCTTGGAAGAATGGTGTTTTTTGTTGGTCGGCGATGTCGTAGAGTTTGAGGCCTTCTTCGAGGTCAATTACTGCAACTTCTTCGTCGTTGAGGTACACCACTTTTTTGGTGTATTCTACAATTGGCGTGGCATCAGAAGCACAATAGTAAGCGCCGTCGCTGCCGATACCAACAACTAGCGGGCTACTCTTGCGAGCCGCCACCAAACGATTTGGGTAGTCCGAAGACATCGCGACAATAGCGTATGCTCCAACAACGTGGTTGAGTGCCAAACGCAAAGCTTCGCCAAACCAAACGTTTTCTTTCTTTTGAATGTAGTCAACTAAATGAACTACCACTTCTGTATCGGTAGCGCTTTTAAAGACGTAGCCGTTTTTGATCAATTCTTGCTTGAGGATATCGTAGTTTTCGATGATGCCGTTGTGGATCAGGGCTATTTTGCCGTCCATTGAGGTGTGCGGATGCGAGTTGACATCAGAGGGCTCGCCGTGAGTGGCCCAACGCGTGTGGCCAATGGCGGCGTGTCCGCTGCGGTCTTGGTTGGCGGCAAAATCTTCTAGATTGCTCACTTTGCCAACGCGCTTGTACACGTTGAGGGCACCATTTTGATGCAAGGCAATGCCCGAGCTGTCGTAGCCGCGGTATTCTAATCTTTTGAGTCCTTTGATGACGACAGGATAGGCTTCATTTTTGCCTATGTATGCAACAATTCCACACATAATTAATAAGTTGTATAAGTAACGACGAGTTTGGGTTTTTTCTTGTTGTTGGTTTCTACGCCATTGAAAACAATGCGTTCGGCAGAGTTCCTGAAAAAGAGTGGAGAGACCACAATACCGGTGTTTTCGAGTTTGCCATTGACCAAAGATTGGAGGTAAGCTCGGATATCTAAATCGTATTGCTTTTTGGTGTCAGAATAGAGCCCCGCAATGCCGAGCGATGTATAAAACACATCGGTAGCCGACAATTTGCTGGCCGCTGTAATGCGAGAGCCCGGTTTGTAGCGGTAACCGGTTTGGAACTGTACAGGCAAACTGAGGTCTGCACGGTGAATGACGATGTTGTCTGGGAGTTGGTCTAGGCCAGGGATTTTGACCATGGCGCGCACTTTATTGGCTTGCGCGTAAAAAGCTTTTTGACCTAAGGTAGAATCGGCGAGTATCGCAGCAACTGGCGTGTTGACTTGCTCGTGGTCTATGTGCGTGAAGTCGGCACAATTGGAATTGATGGTGAAGTCGTAGGTTTTCTTGACGCCATCTAATCTGAAGTAGATGGTCATTTTGGAGGCCGGGTTGTTGTTGATATCCAAATAGAGAATAGCGCCCTGCCCTGAATTTTGATTGGAGTTGTTGACGGCAATTTTGAGACCCTTGAAATAATCTTGAAAGGCAGCGTTAGTCGCAAAAGTAGCTGGATTTGCGGTAGACTGATTGATGAAATCCCAAGCGCGGTTGGTGTCGAGGTGAATGCGCAATTGTGGGTCTACTTCAGCGCCCGCAACTACTGCATCGTTGATAGGGTCTGGGGTAATGGTGCCCTGACCAGCTGCTACCCAGTTGGTGCTGCCGGTATTCAAGGTAGAAAATTGGTAGTACTTGACTGTTGACGCATTTTGCAGAGAGTCGGTGAGCTGATACACTTCAAAAGTTTGTGGACTGAGGTCGCCGTAGTAGCCTACGTACTCCATTGCCAAAACAAATGAATCGACAACAATAAGAGAAGCATCGCCAAAATTAGGATTGAGGCCCGGTAAACGCAATTCAGTGTATACAGATGCTTCTACCTTGCCGAACTTAGGATCTAGGTATGAACCCAACAACACGTTGGAGGCATTTTTGGTTTCGGTGGAGTCTTCTAAAATGGAATAGGTAATGAGTTCAAAAGTATCGGTTGTGATACCGTTGAGGATGGCATCTGGGTCGATGATTTCTTGACCTAAACCGGAGTCTTTTTTGGTGCATGCCGCGGCTACCAACAGCATGAGCAGAAGTGCGCTTAAGGATTTCATGAGCTTAGGCTAGGACGTTAGCGTCGATTACTTTGTCAAAGAAAGCAGCCAATTCTTTACCCTGATGCTCTTCGGCAAAATAAGGAAGTTTAAGGATGTTGGCTTCGTCGTAGAGCGCTTGTAAGTTGGCATCTAGCGCTTCGCTGGCGATGTTGACGCCGTCGCAATGTGCTAAGATCACTTTGGTGAGGTTTTCACAGCTGGTGTCTTTGAGCGCATCGGTGAGGTCTTGCGGAAAGCCATCGAAAGCGAGCTTTTCGGCAAAACGCGGGTCCCAGGGTTGGTCAAAGGTTTCGTTGTAAAGACTGTAGACAACCTTCGTTTCTTTGAAGTGTGGGTCTTTGCTGAAGATGTATTTGATGTACAAAGCCATGATGCCAGTGAGCCAGCCGTGGCAATGAATGACATCTGGCTGCCAACCTAATTTTTTGACGGTTTCCAAAACGCCACGACAAAAGAACATGGCACGCTCATCGTTGTCTGGGTGGAATTTGCCGTCTTCTTCTTGAAGACAGGTTTTGCGTCTGAAGTAGTCGTCGTTGTCTATGAAATACACCTGCATTCTTGCTGCTGAAATAGAGGCAACTTTGATGATGAGCGGGTGGTCGTGGTCGTCGATAGAAATATTGAGGCCCGACAAACGAATGACTTCGTGGAGTTGGTGGCGTCTTTCATTGATCGCACCAAAACGGGGCGTAAAAACACGGATTTCTTTACCAGCATCTTGAACTGCTTGAGAAATGCGACGTGCGCTTCCAGAAATTTCAGATTTGGGTAAAAAAGGAAAGATTTCTTGAGAAATAAATAGGATTTTCTTCTTTTCCATTTATATAAGTATGCTGCAAAATTACGAAATAAACATGAACTAACCTAAAAAGCAATAGCTTTGTCCGATTCAAACTGTAGAAAAGACGAAGCCATGCAGACCTTTGTTACTAGGCAAGAAATATTCAATTGGCGCGAGCAACAACGTGCTGCGCAAAAACAAATTGGTTTTGTGCCAACCATGGGTGCTTTACACCAAGGTCATTTATCATTAGTAGAACAAGCCTGTCGGGAGAATGACATCGTGGTTGTTTCCATTTTTGTGAACCCGAAACAATTCAATCAAAACGCTGATTTACAGTCATATCCAAGAATGCTTTCCGCAGATCTTGCCTTGTTACAGCACCTGCCCAATCTGGTTATTTTTGCACCAAGTGAAAACGAAATGTACCCCGCAGATTTGCCCTTTGCCCCCATGCCGCTTGGCAAAATTGGGCAGCTTTTAGAGGGTGCGCACAGGCCTGGACATTTTGAAGGAGTAGTGCATGTAGTGCATCATTTATTTGCTTTGGTTCAGCCACATACAGCTTATTTTGGCCAAAAAGATTTCCAACAACTCGCTATTATCCGTTTGCTCAATCAGCATTATGGCTTCGGAATTGATATTATTGGCTGTGAAACCATCCGCGAAAGCGACGGTTTGGCGATGAGCAGCCGAAACCTCAGACTGACCCACGAGCAGCGCCAAAGTGCCGTTTCCATTTCAAGAGCCCTCCAGTTGGTTAAAGCCAGCGTCGGAAAAACATCGCTTGAGGAGGCTAAAATCGCCGCAAGCGCAATTATTGAACAAGCTGGTTTGGAAATAGATTATCTTGAAATTGTAGACCCTATTACCTTGGAAAACTGCACGGAATGGCAGCAAATGCAAGTTTGTTGTGTGGCGGCTTTTTGTGGAGAGGTGCGGCTGATCGACAATATGTTGTGTGAATCGGTTCTTTGATGTAATTTTGCCGCGCTACAAGGCGCTATAAGTTATGTACATCAACGTCCTCAAATCGAAAATTCATCGGGTCCGCGTTACACAAGCCGACCTCAACTATATTGGTAGTATCACCATAGATGAAGACCTCATGGATGCCGCAAACCTCATCGAGGGGGAGCGCGTTCAGATTGTCAATATCAACAACGGTGAGCGCTTCGAGACATACGTCATCAAAGGTGAGCGCCAAACAGGCATGATTTGCCTCAATGGCCCCGCGGCGCGCAAAGTAGCCATCAACGACATCATCATCATTATTGGTTATGCCATGCTCGAATTTGAAGATGCCAAAACCTTCAAGCCATCTTTGGTTTTTCCGAACGAACAAACTAACTTGCTCTCGTAAAAGTTTACATGAGCACGCGCCTGACCAACATTCAACACAAAATCCTGAGCTGGGAAGACGCCCTCAAACTAAGAGGTATTTGGGCACTCCAAGGCCAAAAGGTAGCTTTTACCAACGGTTGTTTTGACATCTTGCACTTGGGTCATGTGAGTTATTTAGCCCAAGCTGCAGACAGCGCCAAGCGCCTGATTGTAGGTGTCAATACCGACGCTTCTGTTCGGATGCTCGAAAAAGCACCCAACCGTCCCATCAATGCACAAGACGCCAGGGCTATCGTTTTGGCTTCATTGAGTTGCGTAGACGCCGTTGTACTTTTTGAACAACAGACACCACTCGAACTCATCGAGACCTTAAAACCAGACGTACTTTTGAAAGGTGCCGACTACAACGCCGAGCAAACCGACCTAGCTGCTAAGGACTATATTGTTGGTTCTGATTTGGTCCGAACTTACGGCGGCAGTGTGCAAACCATCCCATTTGTAGCGGGTTACTCCACTACCGGTATTTTAGCCAAAGGCAACTAGGCTATCCTTTGATCTTGACCGCAACGCCTGTTTGCTCTTGTTCTTGCTTCCATTTTTCCAATTTCTGCTGCAATTTGCCATTTTTAGGTGCCGGCACTTGCGCTGCACTTGGCGTTTTGACGGGGTCGTCTTTGGTATTGAACTTCACTTGAATGGTTTCATGCGGGGTTGTTTGCGCTTGATACTTCCCTACACTTGCATCATTTTTATACAGTCCAAAGGTGGTTTTGAGCATTTCTTTGGATTCTTGCTGACTTCGCTCAAACTGCTGTTGCGCGGCTTCCTTTTTGCCCTTTTTGTCCCAGCTCACTTTGGGGTCATCGAGTGAGCCGCTGATGCGCACAAACAAACGAAGCCCGGTGCCATCGTCTAAAATTTCCCCAAATTCAGTTTGTGTTTCCTGAACTAATAGGTCGCGCAAACGCAGGCCAACAGCATAATCAATTTGATGCTCAAAACTATGGCTCCCTACCAAATCAAGGTCGAGTGCCGAGGATGCGATGTGCATTTTTTCAAAACTCAGCTGGCGATCTGAGATGACAAACGTGTTTTCAAGGCGATCAAAGCGCACATCTTTGAGCTTTTGTTGCAGCGCTGCCTGATTCTTAGCGCCAAGAATTGCCCTGCCTTTTCCGATGGTGAGCGTGTTGGCCAAATCTTGTAAAATGGGCGCATGCAAGAGGCGGCCGTTGTCGATGCTGCAATGAACGCGCGCTTTTAAACGCTCTTCATCGAGCCCTTTCAATAAGTCATATTTGGTTTTGACATCAAATTCAAAGTTTCCAGTTCCCGACAGTTGTTCATCAGTCAAAATGGTTTGGTCAAAATTATGCCACTCCTTGAATAAATGACCAAGATCGACTCTTTTGGCCGAGCCTTTTGTTTCGATATCCAATACAGCTGGTGCTTGCTCCCCTATCTTCAGCTGGCCATTCCAAAAACCATTTGCATGTTTGAAACTCAAGGAATTGAGTTGAAATTGGTTGGGTACCAAAAAAAGCGCTCCATTCAACTGACTGAAATCTTTGCCCTCATAACTCAACTCAGCGATGCGAAAAGGCAACTGAATAGCAATGTTTTGAGGTAAAATCCAGTCGCGCTTTTGCGCTGTAGTTTGGCTATCAAAATCAGCAAAATGCAGCCTTTTGGCCGTCAAATTACCGACGCACTCAAAGGGCGTTGAGGAATTGACGTGCGTAGCATAATCGGGAATGCGCAGTTGAATCGCTAGATCGGAAGTGCCAATAGTGGCCTTTAACTGATCGATGCGGATGTCGGATTGATCAAAATCGATTTCGGCACTGAGGCCCATAAAGCTCTTTTTGAAATCTTGGAGTTGTAAGTGGTCGGCCTGAAGGCCTACGTGCCCATTTAAGGTTTGGGTTTTCCAGTTGCGTTGTTCGTCTTGGGCAATTTTGGCAGCGAGTTGTACTTTGGCTGTACCGTGAAGCTTTTGCACATAGGCAAGCGGATAAATGGCCTGAACCAAGCCAAGTGGAATTTGGCCATTGGCCTTTACATTGAGTTTGGGTTTGATAAAGTCTTCGAGCTGAAGTTGACCAAAGAATTGCGCACCCTGACTTTTGAAGGCAAAACGTTCGAGCACCAAGGCATCGGTTGGCAAATTTGTATACGTACCATAACACTGAAGTTGTTCGATTTTGGCGCCAAACTCTGGTTCGGTAAGTTGGCCGTCTTCAATGCTAAAGTACGCCTTTAATTGCGGTGCTTTTTGATCGACAAACGCTTGATAATGCAGTTGAAAATCGACCTTTCCTTTTGCTTTGACGCGCTTGAGGGCCGCCAATGAAGCGGGCTGAAGGGTCCGAACAAGCTGCACAAGTGATAAGTTTTGGGAGCGGATGTCGAGGGTGCTTTTGGTGGGGCCGAATTCCGCATCAATTAAAAAGGGCAAGTTGGCTAATTTGATTTGCGCTTGCGGCAACATGATCAAATTTTGGGTTTGATCTACTAAAAGGGCGAGGTCAAAAACCAATGGTTCATTCTTGAGCAAAACAACCCGACCTTTTTGAATGCGGTTCAGCCAGACATCACCGGCAGCCTTCAATGTGGTTTTTTGCGCAGAGAATTTTCCAGATAAAGAAGCGGTATGAATAGTGGAGGTATAAGATTGCGCACTTTTTTGATCGCGGTACGCCACCTTGAACTGCTCTAATAAAATGGTTTCTAATTCTAAATTGAAAGTTGAGCTGCTTGCGGAGGTGTCTTTAAATACGTCGTAATTGGTTTGGCCTTTTGCATCGGTTATCAAATTGAGCTGCCCATTGAAGCTTGTGATTTGTTCAATTTGGTACTTGCCGTTCCATAAATCAAATGGATTAAAGCGCAAACTGATTTGTTGGGCTTGCAAAAGCGTGTCTTTGGATGAAAGTGGGTCTGCGATCAGTACTTGGTCAAAAGCGACACTCAAGTGAGGGAAAGTACGCCAAAAATGAAGGTTGATTTGCTCGACCTGAACGGGTGCTTTCAGATAGGTATTGACTTGTGCGACTACTTTTTTGATGATGCGGTCTTCGAAAATATAGAGTGCCAAAGAGATAGTGGCCATGAAGACCAATAAAATCAAAACCGCACGTTTGAAAAAGCGCCACCAAAACTGCATAATCCTCTAACGAAAAAACTACCCATACGTTGCAAACAAAGCCTAGAATTTTTTTTAGCGCTATCTTTGTAGCCCCAATTGTATACTCATGAGTCATCCAGAACTTTCCGAACAAGAAATCTTACGTCGCGAATCCTTGCAAAAATTGCGCGATCTCGGTATTGATCCTTATCCGGCGGCACTCTACCCCGTAGATGCT
>JBEEKN010000032.1:0-30438 GCA_041168605.1 Bacteroidota bacterium
ACCCAAATACAACTCCGCTCTTTACCCAACTTGGACCTTACTGCCAAGGGGCAACGCCTGATCTATTACCACTAACTTCCAATAACAACATTGCAGGAACTTGGTCTCCAAGTACCATTGCTACAACAGGTATAATTGGTGCTGTTTCAACTACCACCTATTCATTCACACCAAACCTCCAAGATGCCAATGCGCCACAATGTGGTTTACCCGGATCAATGACCATTATGGTAACACCTCTTCCAAGTGCAACTATTTCTGGAGATACCACATTGTGCCAAGGTAGTAGTCTTCCCTTTGTCGTTTTTACAGGAAATAACGCAAGCGCACCGTATACTTTTACTTATTCAATAAATAGTGGAAGTAACCAAACAATTACAACATCTGCATCAAGTCCAGTTGTCACTTTACCAGTTCCAACCTCAATACCTGGAACTTATATATATAATTTATCAGCCGTTGGGGTTGGCGCATGTACGAATTTGATCAATTCACAAACTGTAACAGTAGAAGTAATACAAACACCAACAGTTAGCGTATCTGCCTCTTCTTTATTAATCTGCCCTAATGAACCTGTATCACTTACGGCTGTGGGAACACCATCATCATTCAATTCAATATTAGGCAGTTATTTATGGAGTAATAGCCCAACTACTAGTTCAAGTCAAACAGTAAACCCATCTACAGTTGGCCCAAATAATTATAGCGTAATTTATACTTTGAACAATTGTCCAAGTCAGCCTCAGTCAATTAATATCATTGTTCAAACCGCTCCACAAATCACCATTCAAAATAACCCTAATGCGACCATCTGTGAAGGAGGCTGCGTGACCCTAACTGCTGTTCCAGCGGCGTCGACAATTACGCCTTCTGGTTATAGTTGGTCAACAGGAGAAACGACGCAATCGATTCAGGTTTGTCCGACGGATACCGCACAGTATACAGTGATTGGGCTTTCTGGAACTTGTCAGAGCCCTGTTGCGACCACAACCGTAAATGTGACGGGAGACCCTGTGATATCGAGTAATTTAATGGCCGATACATCGATGTGTGTGGGCGGAAGTTTCACGTTCAACTTGGCAACAAGTGGTGGTGTGGGCACGCCGAGTTATACTTGGTATTTGAATAACCAGCCAAATAATTACAGTGGAGCTGCTTTGCCAAATAGCAACAACGCCAGTTATTCGACACCGACGATTGTCCAACCGACGACGCAATATTATTATGCGCAAGTGACTTATCCGGGTGTGGGTTGTAATCAACTGACAAGCGATGTAGCGCAATTGAATGTGGTGGCAGATCCGATTGTCGCGCTAGACCCTGTCTTTAACCAAACACTTTGTGAAGGAGGAACCGCCACTTGCATTGCGCCTGTTGTAACAGGAGGCGTTGGAAGCAACACTTATCTTTGGTTGCCAACGATGTCTGCGGATGAAATTTTCTGTCCGCCATCGGATCAAATCGGGACACAAAACTACAATGTCATTGTGCAGCAATCCGGTATTGGTTGTGGTTCTATTCCTTCGAATACCATCGCTATAACAGTTGTAGCTGACCCCACTATTCAGATTGTTGGAACGGCAAATGTTTGTGAAGGTGCAGAAGTGCCTTTAATCACTACAGTTCAGGGTGGATTGGGAACGATCAGTTCTTATCAATGGTCAAGTTCATATCCGAACGGAAATCCTTATATCAATATCAATGGTGCAAATGCATTCAATTATACCACATTCATTTTAGAAGATCAAGTGGGTATTGCAGTTAATATGGCGCAATCGGTAGAAGGCTGTAATGCATCTGACACCTTCCTGATCAATGTTTTTGAAGATCCGCAAGTCAGTATCATTGGAGATAGCCTGACCTGTATGGGACTTGTCAATAACCTTCAAACGCTTGTAACCGGTGGTGTACCTAACTCCACAAATACCTTTACTTGGTTTAGTCCGGGGACTGAGCAAAATCCGACTCCTTATGTAGTCCAATCGGCAAGTCAACAGAGTACTTATGACGGCACAATTAACTCAGACACCAGTTATTTTGTAAGTGTAGACAACTCAGGATTTGGCTGTGACAACGACACGAGTGCTGTATTTGAAGTTGGCGTTGTGCAATGGGCTGTTGCGAATTTCGATATCGACCCCGAAATTCCATCTCAGTCTATCCTCAACCCTACCTTTAGTTTTATCAATACCTCCGAAAATTCAACATCCTATTTATGGGATCTTGGCGAATGTGATCCGCAATTACCCTACAGCGAATTGTACACGAGCCCGACGCTTTCTTACAATCCGAATAGCGTCGACCAATTGAACTACACTTACGGTTGCTCACCGGGTTATTATTCAGTTACACTTTACGCCTATAATCAGGGTATGTGTCCTGATACCGTCACGCAAATCATCAGAATCAGAGACGAGGTTATTGTTTATGTACCTAATGCCTTTACACCGGGAGAGGTTAACAACACGAATGAATATTTCTATCCAGTAATTACTGGGAAAATCCAACCAAACACCTATAGATTCAAAATTTATAATAGATGGGGAGAATTAATTTTCGAAAGTAACGATCCGAATGAAAAATGGGATGGTTATAGAATTCACCCACTAAACGACAAAGTTCCTGGTTACGATGGAAATAAGTACACCAATGATTTCGCACAAGATGGGGTCTATATTTGGCAACTTGAATTTGTTGCCGAAGAAACAAAAGACATCATTAAAAAACAAGGTCACGTAACGCTTCTAGGAGAACACTATTAAAAACAAATATGATTCAAAAAATACTCATGCTCATCGGGAGTTTGCTTCCGATTGCAGCTACACACTACGCCCAAACCCCCGTTGCCTCCATCAATAGCATACCCGCGGCGGTGAATGGGGTGATTACCATTTGTCAGGGGCAGACGATCAATTTTGCGAGTAGCTCAACGGGGACTGCTGTTGGGACGAGTTATGCTTGGAGTTTTGGCGGTGGTTTGCCGGCGAGCGCGAGTAATCCGGGGCCGCATGCGGTGCTTTACAACAGCGCTTCGGCTGGGCAGTTGGTTTCCTTGACGGTGAGCAATCCGAATGGGCTGCAGGCTACGGCGAGTTTGAATGTGGTGGTACAGGCCTTGCCGAGTTCGCAGGTCACGCTAGCGAGTTCAGGCAGTGGTTTTGGGACGCAGCTGGTGAATGGGCAAACCATTTTCAAGAAGTGTACGAGCGCTGGTGCCACCGGAACGCTGTTTAATTTCAATACGCCGAGTTATCCGAACACGACGCAAACCTTCAATTGGGGCGATGGCAGCCCAACACAAACGCAGGCCGCCATTGGAGGTGGGCAGTTGTCTCATACCTTTGCATTGGGTGCGTTTACATTGAGCCATACGATTACCTCAGCCAACGGCTGTCAGGCCACTACGCAGTACTTGGTTTTCAATGGCGCAGCGCCGGTCTTGAGTGTTTCGGGTTCGGGACAGAATACGTGTTTGCCTTTTCCTTATGAAATTGATGTGTTGTCTAACAACATTCCGGGTACCAACTACACTGTTTCTTTTACCGACAACTCACCTGTTGTCAATTTCAGTACAGTAAACGATACAACAATAGCGCATATTTTCAATACGAGTTCTTGCGGGCAGTCTTACCCAGTGGGGCCACTGCTCATTGAAAATGCTTACAGTGCAACGATCATTGCGCAAAATGTTTGTGGGGCTACGTTTGCAACGGTTGGGCCCATCATTATTTCGGCGCCTTCTGATGCTGCTTTTACGTATAGTCCGGCCTCGCCAATTTGTCAGAACGAACCGGTTTCGTTTAGCAACACCAGCCAAAGTGGGCAAATGGTGGATGGCAGCACCTGTAGCGGCAATTATGGCCATTACTGGCAAGTGCAAGAACTGAGCGGTTATGCGGTCACTTACGGCAACCTTGGTTCTTCAAACGGTTTTGTGGGTGGCAACTACGATTTTGCGTCCTGGACCAACGGTTCGGACAGCCTGGTTTTGGAATTCAGTGTGCCGGGCACGTATCATATGTGGCAGTATACTGGCAATGGTTGTGGCATCGATTCAGTCATGCAAATTGTGGTAATCAACCCAACAGGAAGCGTTTTGGCTTTGCCGCTTGTGCAAGATATTTGTTCGGGCACGCCATTTTTACCGATCATCTTGACCTCTACCGTACCGGGCTACACCGTTACTTGGGAACTCGATACCGCTATCAACGTGCAAGGATTTAATTTGACGAGTGGATCAGGCCTCAACACCACCACCATTGCACCGCTGATCTTGACCAACTCCAGCAACACAACGGGTACCGTCACACTCACCGCCAGCGTGGGCTGTACCAGCGTGGCGCCCATTGAAATTGAGATCAATGTGCTGCCTACCGCCAATGTGCAACTAGATCCAACGCAACAAAGTATCTGCAGCGGCGACCAAACAGATATCAGCATCACGAGCAACCTCTCGAATATGTCTTTTGCCTGGCTCGTGCAGGCGCCCAATACCATTAGCGGCGAAGCGCCAGGTGGCGGTGCCAACATTGCGCAAACACTGAGCAACAGCGGCACAACACTCGACACAGCTATTTACATTATAAGTGTGGTGGGTTATCAGTGTCCGGGCTTACCGCAAACCGTACCAGTGATTGTAACGCCAGAAGTGAGCGCCAATTTGCTCTCCGACACTACTTTTTGCCCGGGTGTGTTGGTCAATTTGCCAGACTACCAAACCGTACCGGCTGGCGCTCAGTTGTACTGGACAAACTCCAATACGCTCATTGGCTTGGCCACCTCCAGCACGGGGCAAGTCATCGACTTTACGAGCGCGGCCAACAACGGTCAAAATACATCCGGAACCATCACGGTGGAGGCCACTTTCAATAACTGCACAAGCGCAATAGATACCTTCGTGGTTACCGTCAATGCCAATCCTGGCTTTACTGAATTCATCAGCCCAACGTCTGGCCTAAATTGTCAGTTTGATCCGATTCAAATTGGGGTCACGAATATACCAGCAAGTACAATTTTATGGACTGGTCCGGGAATTATTGGGCAGAATAACCTACCTGCCATTGACGTCAATCTGAATGGCATTTATTATTTCAACTTGACCGATACAAACACGGGTTGCAGCAGTAGTGATTCCATCTTGGTAGAGGCGCCAGACGTCATTGACATCACCGCTTTGGTTTACAACAACATTTCTTGTTTTGGCGGCAGCAACGGACAAATACAGGTCAACGCCAATTCGATTTCACCAATTAGTTATAGCTGGACTCCGAATGTTGCTAGCGGTAATGTTGCGCAAAATTTAAGTATCGGAAACTACACCGTGAGCCTCACCAACGAAGACGGCTGCGCGGTAGATACGAGTCTGACCCTCACTCAACCCACAGCACTTGCGATCCAATTAGTGGATTCGCAAATTTCGGAATGTGGCGAGGCCAACGGCTTCATTAGCGTACAAGGCAGCGGCGGGCAAAGCCCCTTGCAATACAACTGGAACAACGGACAAAGCGACGCTTACCTCGACGGCATCGATGAAGGCACGTTTATCCTGACACTTACCGACGCCAATAGTTGCGCGCTCAGCGATACCTTTGCCATTACGTGCTTGCCGCTGATCGATGTAGTAGTACCGCAGTTTTTGTCGCCCAACGGAGACAACCTCAACGACATTTGGCTGCTGCAAAACACCGCGCAATACCCTGAACTTGAAGTGAAGATATTCAACCGCTGGGGCAGCCTGGTGTACGAAGCCGACCCTTATTTGAACAACTGGAATGGTTGGTCAGAGAAAGGAAGCCCAGAAGGCCCATTGCCTGCCGCCACCTATTTTTATTACATCGACACCCACAAAAAATCACAAGAACCCCTCAAAGGTTATATCGAAATTCAGCCCTAAACGATGAAAACTATCCTCCTTCTTTTCTTACTTGTGGTTTCTTTTGCTGGAACAGCTCAGCAAACCGCACAGTCTTCGCTTTATTTTTTCAATCCGCTGCATTTCAATCCGGCTTATGCTGGCAGCCGTGGTTCCTTGAACGCTACGCTAGTGCACCGCGCACAGTGGTTGGGTTGGGAAGGCGCACCTCGCTCGCAGTTTTTGTCTGTGCACGCACCTGTTTGGCGCAAAAATTTAGGTCTAGGGCTTACCCTCAACAACGACAAGATTGGGTCTCGCTCTAATTTGGCCGCGATGTTCAACGCCGCATATCACCTGAAATTCAAAAACAACAGTTGGCGCTTTTCCTTCGGGATGTCTGGCGGCCTGATGAACAACCAAGCCGATTTCTCTTCGCTCTTCGCCACCGACCTCAATGACCCCAACATGCTGCAAGGCTACAGCCTGAGCAAGCCCAATTTGGGAGCTGGCATTTACGCCTACCATAAAAAAGCGTATATCGGCCTGAGCATTCCGCACCTCATCGAACGCAACCTCGACACCATCAGCAATTCATACCTGCAGCGCCACACATACCTCACGGCAGGCATGGTGATCCCGTACAATTCAGTCATTGATATCAAGCCAAGTATTTTGCTCAAATACACGGCCAATGCGCCCCTGAGCCTTGATTTGAATGTATCGGCTTTCTTGTACAAACAGTTTTGGCTGGGCGTGCTGTATCGCTACAACGAAGGCATTGGTTTCAATTGTGCTTATTCCCCTTCTGACCGCTGGTCTTTGGGCTACGCTTATGAGCTACCACTCAACCGCCTCCTTTATCGCAACTGGGGCAGTCACGAAATCTGCCTCTCTTTTGACCTCCGTTCCAAACTCAATGCTTTCATTAGCCCAAGATATTTTTAAGATGCGTTTATTATCCATTTTTACGTTTTTTGTACTGAGCCACACCTTCATTGCTCAGTCCTACAAACTGCAGTATGCAGAAAAGCTCTCGAAGTCCTATAATTTCATCGAATCTTATCCGATTTGGCTCGAACTTGCACAAGAAAATACGCAGATTGACACGCATGTTGTGCGCGGGCTCATTACGGCAGCCTACGAATCAGAACAATACGAAGCCGCGCTCGAATGGTCTTTGAAGTTCACCACAAATGGAAAAGACTTGAATACCAAAGACTTCCTGACCCAACTCCAGCTCTTACAACTGACCAAAAATACCGACAAGCTTTCCCAAACAATTGAGCTTGGCTTGAAGCTATTTGCACAAGATCCACAACTCCAGACTTGGCAGAAGCAACTTCCCTTGATTGCCCAAGCCAAAGAAATCCAGGCACCTTACACCATTCAACTTTTCAGGAGTTCTGAAACCGGTGAAGTCTTTGCTGCATCAGACTACCCCGAAGGCGTTTTGTATGTCTCAACGCAATACAATTCAGGTTTTGTCAACCGCATTTACGGCAAGACCGGCCAGTATTTTACAGACATCATCTACGCCAAAGACGGCAGCAAAAAAGATGTCATTTGGAACGGGATCAAGCGCACCAACCCCCACGACGGCCCGGTGAGTTTCTCCAAGACCAACCGCTATGCCTACATGACCAGCAACCATGAAGCCATCGATTTAGAAAATGAAGTCAAGTTCAATCGCCTGCAATTGGTGATTTACGAAAACAACCAAGGCGAATGGACGCCAACCGAACTCTTCAAATGGAACAACCCCAGTTATTCTGTGGCACATGGCGTCGTGGACGACTCCCTTCATTTATACTTTTCTTCTGATATGCCCGGAGGCTTTGGCGGCGCAGACATTTACCGCTGCAAGTGGAACGGAACAGCTTATGAAGCCCCAGAAAATTTAGGTGCCAAAATCAATAGCGCAGCCGATGAAAACTTCCCGTTTGTATCGCTCGACGGCTATCTATACTTTTCATCCAACGGTTGGCCAGGCTTTGGCGGCTTAGATGTATTTCGCTCAGACCTCATCCAAGACTCCCCTAAAAACATCGGCAACCCCGTCAATTCCAACGCCGACGATTTCGCCTTTTCGGTCAACGACCTCAGCGGCAAAGGTTATTTTTCATCGAACCGCAACAACTGGAAAGACGAAGTCTATAGCATTCAGCTCAAAGGCCAAAAACGCTACGTCGAGCTCGCCCTCCAAGACTGCCTCAAAAAACCACTAGCCAACGCCTCCATTGCGATTTACAACCAAGACGGCAGTTATTACAAAAAACTCACCACCGACGACTTCGGTAAAGACAACTTCATCGGGCTCATCGGTGAACAATACATTGCGTGCTACCACAACACCCAAACGGGCTTCAAAGACAGCGTGCGCTTCACAAACGAACTCGATCCGTATCAGACCATCTTACTCAAGGCAGCACCTGCCAATCAAACGCGCGTCCTGAACCTCATCTCCTACAAAGGCGAGCCCCTCGACGGCGCATTGGTAAAACTCTATGCGAACGAAAAATTAGTCAGTAAATTGGTCACCAAAAAAGAAGGCAGCATTGACATCACCAACCTGCAAGTAGACTCGTTGTCCATCACGGCCATCAATCACAAAGACCAATACATCTCCATCAAAGACCGCCTTTCTTGTGAAGAAGTCGACCTCATCAAACTCCAAATGAAGCCCAATAGTTCGGCTACGTTCATCAACCTCGACCTCATTCTCTACGATTTCAACAAATGGGATTTGCGCCCCGAGAGCATCCGGGAGCTAGACAAACTCATTGCCTACATGAAAACAACCGACCTGAAAGTCGAGCTCTCTTCACATACCGACGCCCGCGGGATAGACGCCTACAACGAATGGCTTTCCCAGCAACGCTCCAATAGCTGCGTCAACTACATCATTAGCAAAGGCATCAGTCCGGATCGCATTATTGCCAAGGGTTACGGCGAATACAAACTCAAAAACCGCTGCACCAACGACATCGAGTGCTCAGACGAAGAACACCAACAAAACCGTCGCACGGAATTGAAGATTGTGCAGTAGGATTTGAATGAGGGCGAGGTAACTCACCCCTTCTTCTTAATCAAATAAATGCCCCCATAAATTTCGCAGCAGCCGTAAGTTTCAGTTTGCACCCTGATCGACTGCACCTTTCCGTTGAGCATTTTAGCGGTGATCACCTCTTCTTTGTGGCCATACGGGTGGCCAACATAAGTGCCGTTTGGTTTTTTCTTCAAGACAACCGGCATGACCGACTCGCAAGCACAGCGTTCCGAAGATTGAAAATAAAGGTTGACTGAAATGCTTTCCTTGGTGATTTTCGATACATCGATGTGCTCATCATAGAATTTACTGTCTTCATATAAATAAAAGCGCTGCGCGAAAGATTGGTGGGCAAGAAGTAGGGCGAAAAAAAGGAGGTAACGCATGGTGTTTTGTTGTTTATCGATTTGGGTTGAAAGTTACTAAAAATCAAAATGTGCTGTATCGAATTTGATTCTGTAACCATCTCCCAACTTTTCATTAAAAGGTAGAGCAGCTTCTCCAAACTTTCTTACAAACCCTATAAACTCACTCCTATGAAACGTTTGACACTTCCGGCGCGCTATCGTGCGGCCAACAAAGCACAAGAAAATCCGTATGGCGCCGTGGTGGTGGCCTTGTTATTTCTAGGCGCGCTCTTGTTGAGTGCCCGCCCTGTTTTTGGGCGTACTACTGCTCAAAATAAACAATTTGCAACGATAGATGCGTATGCGCGGGCCTGCCCTGCGGCGGCAAAGACGAGTTTGGATGCAGTGGCTATTTACCTGAAGAAGGCGACCTTCAACGACATAGAGAAGGCGCGCAGTATTTACGTTTGGCTCACGGCACACATCAGTTACGACGACAAAGGCTACAATTCGGGCAACTACGGCGACAACAGTGCCGAGGGTGTGCTGCGCAGCAAGAAAGCAGTTTGTGCGGGTTTTGCCGACCTTTATACCGCGCTTGGTTTGCGCATGGGCTTGCAGATCAAAACAGTTATTGGTTATGCGAAAGGCTACGGCTATACAGAGGGTGATGGTTTCGACGACTCCAACCACGCCTGGAATGCCATCGAAATTGACGGCATATGGCGCATTTCTGACGCTACTTGGGGCGAGGGCTACGGTGAGACCGGCTCAAAAGGGCAGCTGGTGAGCGTCAAGCAGTTCAATGCCGATTGGTTTGATGTTGAACCGGAATATGCTATTTTTAGTCATTTTCCAGAAGATCCGGCCGATGCGCATCTGAGCGTGAAGCTGAGCCTTGCCGAATACGTGCGCCTCCCCTACTACACGCCGCGCGAACTGTATGCACAAAACAAACAGCCTTATCAATTGATTGCGGCTGTGAAGCGAACCAAAAAAATTCCTTAGCTTTATTTCTTCCAAATCCAGCGCCCCCATGAACGAAATCAAGTGTCCTCATTGCCAAAAAACTTTCAACCTAGACGACGCCGGCTATGCCGATATCCTCAAACAAGTGCGCAACCACGAATTTGACATTGAACTCGAAAAGCGCGAAAAAGAACACGAACGCCAGCGCCTAGAGGCCTTGAAATTGGCTGACGCGCAGGCCAATGAAAAATTACAAGTAGCACTGCGCACCAAAGATGCAGAGCTTGCCGAACTGCGTGCCAAAGTAGGTACAGAAGTGGCTGAGCTAAAGGCACAACTCGGCACCTTTGAATTACAGAAAAGCCTCGCGGTCAGAGAAGCGGTGGCCGTCATGGAACAAGACAAAAACAAACTGGCCTCCGAGCTCGAAACCGAGAAAAAACTCAAAGACATGGAGCTGCAAAACCAAAAGGCTGCGCTCGAGGAAAAGCTGCGCTCTGAGGTACAGCGCAAAAACGACGAACTGCGCCTCAAAGACGAAGCTATTGAGCGCCTGCGCGATTTCAAAGCCAAGCTCTCTACCAAAATGGTGGGAGAAAGCCTAGAGCAGCACTGCGAAATCGAATTCAATAAAATCAGGCCAACCGCGTTCAACAAAAACGTCTACTTCGAAAAAGACAACGACTCCTCTACCGGCACCAAAGGCGACTTCATTTACCGCGAGGCTGGCGACGACGGCACCGAATTCATCTCGATCATGTTCGAAATGAAAAACGAACAAGAGGAAGGCAACACCAAGAAAAAGAACGAAGATTTCTTCAAAAAACTCCACGAAGACCGCCTCAAAAAAGGCTGCGAGTACGCCATTTTGGTATCGTTACTGGAGCCCGAAAACGAACTCTACAACGCCGGCATTGTAGACGTCTCTTACAAATACCCCAAAATGTATGTGGTGCGCCCGCAAGCATTCATCCCGATCATTACCCTTCTGCGCAACGCCGCTCTCAACTCCTTGCAATACCGCACCGAACTCGCTCTGGTCAAAGCCCAAAATATCGACGTCACCAATTTTGAAGACCGCCTCAATAAATTCAAGGACGGTTTTGCCAAGAATTACCAACTCGCTTCAGACAAATTCAATACGGCCATCAAAGAAATCGACAAAACCATTGAGCACCTTACCAAGGTCAGGGATAACCTCCTTGGCTCCGAAAAAAACTTGCGTTTGGCCAACGACAAAGCCGAAGAAATCACGATCAAAAAACTGACGCACGGCAATCCGACAATGAAGGGAAAGTTTGATGAATTGGGGAAGATTGAGTAAGTGAAATTACGGACAACCGTAAGTGAAAATATTTGGAGCAATTGGATTAATGCATAACTTTGTATCCTGATATACAACAAAATGGGTATCCTCCTCAAAACAAAATCGAATTTATCGCATTCAAAGGCCGCTAATAGCAATCCTGAGCATAATTCTTTTGTCCAAACCCAGGATATTCCACTCTACAAGCCTATCTCTGACTTTGATTGGAAAGATGCCACAAAATCTGAAATCAAAAAGACAGCAATTAGAGCTTACAAGAAGTTAGCTTTTTAGTCGTTAGTTTTTAGGGTCAGTACCGCAGAAGAAGCCCCGCTTTTTTTTCATGGAATTATCAAAACCTATACCTATTGGGGTCTATAACCGATCCGATAACGCTCATTGGGACAATTTATTTTTGCCCGATGACGGAGTCAATATCATTAAAATATATTCCACATCTGTCTATCAGAAATTGAATAAAAACGGAGTCGAAACGGTAAAAAAAAGAAACTATCTCGTTGAAGTACATTATTATAATGGCTTTTCTATGATTAAGTTTTCTCCACGTCAAAAGAAAAATGACCCCAATAAATTTAAAATCAGGGGGCGAGAAATTGGTTATTCTCTAGAAGTATCTCAAATTCGTAAAATCTTGAGATTTTGCTCAGTTGTCATGAAATACTACCTCGATGAGAACCCCGACCATTTCATCGGTTATGTAGGGCAAACCGATGATAGAGATAACCGATCATCCAAAATGAGAGACGAATCTCAAAGGGCATATATTTACGATACTTACGTTAGTTCAGTATTTCACCTTCCAAAATACAGCATCTCTTCCAATGACCTCTTTGGTCCTTTCAACATGAAACTAGTTAGAACGGCAACCTAACATAAGGAGTTAACCCTGAGTCCAAAACAAAAAATGAATTACGAAAAGTTCAAAATTTATTTGGACAGAAATAAGTCATTAATTCCGGAAATGATGACTGAAAAGACGAGAAGAAAATACTATCCGCAGCTTTTTGAATAATCCCCCCCCTACTGCACCAACTTCACCAACTCCAAACCACTTGCCGTCTGGGCCTCTAAAAAAATCAAAATATATTGACTTGAAGAAGAAATAAAAGACACTACTGAATAGATAGAATCATTTCAAGTTCTTTATCATTGGGATAGAGCCCCGGGAAAAACAAAGGTGAAAGTTGAATAGAATAATTGACATAGTACATCATGTGAATACCTTCCTTTTCCTTGCGAAGTAAACCCATCTCTTCAAGTGTATCAGTCATTATTTTGGCTGTTTTGTCTGATAAATTGGACACACGTTCTGCATCCGACTTGGAGATTTTTCCTTTCATAAAAACATCAGCTAAAATATACCTAGCTTCGGATTTTAATTTCCTGCGTGAAACCATTAAATCGGTAAATGCATGAATGCGCGCTAACATATGATCGATGTCCAAGACATTCAACATGTAGTTCACTTGGTCAATTGCAGTTTGTAAAAAGAAAGTACAAAATTCGATAAGCATTTTGTTCGATAAATTTCCGCGTCCGTCGTAGTCATTAAAGCGGATTAAATCTGCATTGGCAAGCTTTACCTTATAAGCTGAGTTGTTTCTTGATAAACCTCTAGATATAGACCAAAGACCGTTTGTATTTAAGTTTTCACTTAAAAAGAAAAACAAATAAAAACAAAAATAATTCCGGTGGTTGTTCCGGTGATTAAAATCTTCATTTAAACACTGTTTATCAAATACTTAAGTCATTTTAATAACAACTTATTTCGGTTGTATTTCCGGTGGTTGTTCCGGTGATTGAAAGTACTTACTTACAGCTTAATCCTTTTGATTACGCCATTCTCACTAATGACAACAGACTGACCCAAAGCTCGTTTTTTTTCAATTAACATTTGGGACGACAATTTCATCGCCTTCTTGACTGTTTCATTCAAATGCTTTTTTTCATCTGGGGTCATGGCGGCGGTTCTTTAGAAATTCAAATTTATCACTTTCATGAATAATAAAATCAGAATTGAAGGACTTTTCAGCAATTAGTTCTGATTCTAAGTTAGAATTGTCAAAAATATATAATGAATCAACTATCTCAGCGTAAAGATTGAATAAATTCTTGATGCCTAAATAATATCTCCTCTCAACAACATCTGTTTCAATATGGTGTCCGCCTTCTGAAACTCTAATTGCAACCCTATCCAATGCTAAATCAACAGATTCCAAATAAAAAAATATCAAAGTGGTATAGTATCCTTTAGATTTTGCGAGATGAATAGTCTTCACAAAAGATCTGGTTGATAACGTTGTTTCAAATGAAAAATTATCACCATTATTCAACAAGTCCTGGATACGTGTTAACATCATCCGACCAGCCGCAATTGCAACTTGTTCTGGTTGAAATGGTGAGAGACCGCGTGCTATTTCATCAGCATTAACAAACTCTTTGCAGTCGAGAATTTCAGGTAGAATATTAAATGAAGCAGTTGTCTTTCCAGCGCCATTACAGCCAGCTATTATGTACAACCTCTTTTCATTCATTCACTAAAGATAACGAATCCCCCCCTACTTCACCACCTTCACCAACTCCAAACCACTAGCCGTCTGAATCTCTAAAAAATACATGCCACTTTGCAATGCAGCGGTTTGTACATCTAACTTGTTGCTGTTGGCTGCTTGTTGTAGCACCACTTTACCTTGTGCATCGCGCAAGGTGAGCGACTGAATGAGCTCAGCGGAAGAAACTGTGAACTGTTGCTCAAACGGATTTGGAGCTACTTTAAGTGTTGATTTGCTTGCGCCCGTTAGGCCTGCAGAGCCGTTGTTTGGGTTCACGCGTGTTGGGGTGGCTTCGTAGCAGTCTGAAGGATGGCGCAGTAAATCAAAATAGAGTGAGTTGATTGCAGCGCCTATGGGCGTGACCAAATGTTCGGAAACTACCGAGCCGGTAGTGACAGACACCCCTACAACCGCAGTACCGCCTTGTTGCAACAACTGACCAGAAAAGTAATAGATGCCGTTGACCGGATCGATTGTAGAGCTACCGTTCATGGTGTAAGCATTGTACGGTAAAGGTTGCTGAGAAATGCGGGTGACGACACCTGTTTGCGGGTTGATTTTACCTAAATAGAACTCAATTGGAGTGGTGGTAGTGACACGGATGATGCCATAGATGGAGGTGTCGGCACAATTGTAGGTGTAGTTGTCAAAATACATGCCGCCTTCTGGAAAAGTGATGGTTTGATTGGAATAGACTTGCCCATTATAGAGGTCAAGGCCGATGATGTTCCCTTGACTGGAGTAGTAATAAACCATTTCGTGCGGATTAATTGCACAACCCTGCACAGTATACAATTGGCCAACCGATTGCGGCGAAATTTGGGAAATGACTCCGGTTGCAGGATTGATAGATGCCAAATACAACTCGCCATTGACCTGACCCGGAGCAATTGTGGTAGAGCGTCTGGCCAAGCCATAAATAGTGGAGTCGCTGGTATTGAAGCGGTAATTATCAAAATAGCTCGGTGCTATTGGGTTGCTCATGGCGCTTTGAGCAGATGGCAGGCCGTCAAGCATATTGACCGACACAAAATCTGTTTGGGTCTCAAAGAAATAGGTTTGGGTATTCGGATCGAGCGCCGCACCCGTAGCACTATTGACAGATGCCAAACTATTCGGACTCACAGAAGTCAGGGCCCCACTGCTCACATCTAGTTTCCCTAAACGAATGGTACCAGCAGCGACGTTGGTACCTTGGCCAGGTGTACGCATAACGCCATAAACATAATTACTCTGTGCCGAAACGCTGAGTTGTGCCATGCAAAAGATTGCTGAAAGCGCGATTTGAATTGTTTTCATAGTACCGTAAAAAATAAGATGGAAAAATACCTCTGTTACTTGAGTAACTTGCTTACTTGAAGGCCACTAGCCGTCTGAATCTCTAAAAAATACATGCCACTTTGCAATGCAGCGGTTTGTACATCTAACTTGTTGCTGTTGGCTGCTTGTTGTAGCACCACTTTACCTTGTGCATCGCGCAAGGTGAGCGACTGAATGAGCTCAGCGGAAGAAACCGTGAACTGTTGCTCAAACGGATTTGGAGCTACTTTGAGTGCTGATTTGCTTGCGCCCGCTAGGCCTGCAGAGCCGCCGTTCGGGTTTACACGTGCCGGGAAAGCTTCGGCGCAGTCTGTCGGGAAGCGCATCAGGTTGAAATTTTGAGCGTTAACGGCCATACCGGGAAGCGTCATGGGTGTCTCAAAAACCACCGCACCAGTTGCCAAAGACACGCCCACAACAACATTGATGGCCGGGATGACCGCAGTTGATTTAGCCGCGAAGTAATACACCCCGTTGTTCGGATCAATGGTGGAGCTACCGTTCATGGAGTACGTATGGTAAGGTATGGGTTGTTGCGAAATGCGCGTGGCCACCCCTGTGTTCGGGTCAATTTTTCCTAAATAAAATTCGTTTGGAGCGGTTGTGTTCGCGCGGATGATGCCGTAAATGGTGGTATCTGCACAGTTGTAAGTGTAGTTGTCAAAAAACATCCCTCCCTCTGGATAGGTAATCTCTTGATCAGAATACACTAAGCCGGTATAGATATCCAAACCGATAATGTGCCCAGAAAAAGAGTAGTAATAAACCATTTGGTGCGGATCAATGGCATTGCCCTGAACCGTATACATTGACCCTACAGATTGCGGCGAAATTTGAGTGATGACGCCCGTTGCAGGGTTGATCGATGACAAATACATCTCACCACTCGCCTGCCCCATACCTGTTGAGGTGTTGATTCTACCCAAACCATAGATTGTAGAGTCACTGGTATTGTAGCGGTAATTGTCAAAAAAACTTGGCTGAATAGGATTGGAAACGAGCACCTGCGCTGTGGTGAGGCCAGTGTTCAAATCGACCGATATCATTTCGGTCTGGGTTTCGTAATAATACGTCTGCGAATTCGGGTCAAGAGCCGCACCCGTTGCACTACTGATTGAAGACAAACTGTTTGGGCTTACAGCAATGATATCGCCAGTGGTGAGGTCAACTTTACCGAGGCGTGTAGTTGCTGTGGAGGTATTCATTGGAATGGTAGGCGGCGTAGAAATAAGGCCGTAGAGGTAATTGTTTTGAGCAAAGGCTGCAAACTGCATCGAGCCAAAAAGCAAAGCGAGTATCGTTTTATTGCGTTTCATAGAGACTAGTTTTAGGGGGTCAACTCAAAGTTAACAAATCAGATAATCAAATGTTTAGGAGCTGTTCGCTTGAAGCTAAAAATTAGAACATGTTCTATTTTTGAGAACGGTATATTTACGGATTCAAACGTGCCTCAAGACGCGTTTACCCTTATTTTGTGACATGATTCAGCTATTTTACCCTTATTCTGTGACATAATTCAGCTATTTTACCCTTATTCTGTGACAAAAATGAAGATATTTTACCCTTATTTTGTGACATGATTTAGATATTTTACCCTTATTTTGTGACAAAAATGAAGATATTTTACCCTTATTTTGTTACATTTGACCTCAAATTAGTGCGTTATGAATATCGATAGACACGTTTTTAGTGAGTTGTTGAGCTGGAAAACAAGTACAGACCGAAAACCCCTCATCGTAAGAGGAGCAAGACAGGTGGGCAAAACAACACTCGTCAGAAAACTGGCTAAAACCTATAAACACGCCGTATTACTCAATCTTGAACTCAAAGAAGACCTCCGCTTCTTTACGGATTACACGCAAATCAAATCAATGATTGAAGCCATCCTGATTTCTCGAAATATTGCCAGCTCCGAAAAAGACCAAACACTCATCTTTATCGATGAAATTCAAGAATCACCAGAAGCCATTGCACTGCTTCGCTATTTTTACGAATTCGAACCTGAGCTACATGTTATTGCAGCCGGATCTTTACTTGAACACGCACTTAAAAAAGTAAAGAGTTTTCCGGTTGGAAGGGTCAATATGCTCTATCTCTACCCCATTAATTTTGCAGAATTCCTGAGTGCGCTGAACCAAGAGGTCCCGCTCGCACAACTGAATTTAATCCCGGTAAACGACGCTGCACACAGCACCCTACTTGATTTATTCCATCGCTACGCCATTATTGGCGGAATGCCCGAAATTGTAAGCAAATATGCCAAGGGGCAAGATGTCGCTGATCTCTCCAAAGTTTACGAGAGCATCTGGGAAACCTACAAAGAAGATGTTGTAAAGTACGCTTCCAATAATTCAGAGGCGCGTGTCATCAGACACATCATGTCTACAGCCCACCTCGGTATAGATTCCAGGATCAAATTTCAAAATTTTGGCAACTCCAACTACCGCTCAAGAGAAGTAGGCGAAGCATTTCGCAATCTAGATGATGCCAAAGTGATTCAACTCGTTTTCCCCACCACACAAACTACCTTACCCCTGCTTCCTGACCTCAATAAATCGCCAAGGCTACAGTTCCTCGATACAGGGCTCATCAATTACGAACTAAATATTCAAGCCGAAATGCTCTCCATGCAAGACCTCAATTCGGCCTATAAAGGCGCCATCATTCCACATCTCATTGCGCAAGAACTGATGTCGCTCAATACCTCCAAACATATCAAACCTATTTTTTGGGTACGCGAAAAAAACCAATCTTCCGCAGAAGTAGATCTCTTGGTTCAATTTCAAAATATGGCCATCCCCATCGAAATCAAATCGGGCAAAGAAGGCAAACTCAAATCATTGCATCAATTTATTGACGAGGCACCTCACCCCTACGCCGTGCGTCTTTATGCCGGAAAATTCAGCATCGAACAACACCAAACACCCAAAAACAAACCCTACTTTTTGATGAATCTGCCGTACTATTTAGCAACGCAACTAACTGCCTACCTTGAATTCATGGTTTCAAGAAAGCTAAAATAAAAAATTATATGTTTACTATTATACTGATTGTCATTGTATTAGCAGCTATTTTTTATTATTATTCAGAATAATTTCAAATTTCATGGTTACCTTTTAAGGGTTTGGGTATTAAGAGTTAGAAGCTTCTCTTAACTACTCACCTTTAAAACTACGACCATGAAAAAGCTCCTCTTGATTTTAGTACTATCGACTAGTACAGCATTTGCCCAATGGAGCGTAATGCAGAAATACAACGAACTTGGCAAAGGCAATTACTACCTTTTTGCTGGAAGTGAAAAAGATGCCAAGCGCATTATTTTAGAAACGCTCAACGACAATCAGTTCGGTTATGACATCGTCTTTAACAAAGGCTCCAATGTATTGCTGACCACCTCCATCGTTGATCCGCTCAACAGTGAATACGTCTACATCATTCATAGCATCAAAGGACACTACCAAGACCGCGGCGGCTATCACATCCTGTGCTACTACATGGAAAACCGCTACCGTTATTTCTACGATGTGACGCAAGGAGAAAGCAGGATCTCTTTGATCTATGACCCCGCAGTATTAAACATTAAACCAACCAAGCCATGAACACTAAACTCTTCATCATCGGCCTCTTGCTCAGCAGCAGCATCAGCCCACTCTTCGCACAATACCAATTCAACCTCATGGAAGACTTCCTCGAGATTGGCGCCGGCAACTACTATGCGCACCTCGACAAAGAAGCTGAGGTCAAGAAAACCGTACTCGCCGTACTGAAAGCCAACCGCTTTCCGAGTCAAGACCTGGTCTTCAACAAAGGCAAAAACCTCTACTTTGCCGGCTATTACATCAACCCCTCCGACGACCGCTTCATGTATGTCGTGCACGCCGTAAGAGCACGCGAAGGCTACGAACTCTATTTTCTCTACTGCATCAACACCCTCACGCACCATTTTGAGTACACCGAAGGCAAAGACCTCTACAGCCTGGTCTATGATCCGGCTCAGAACAAAAGCACCGTATTCACGAGCTTCGGCGCCACTTTAGTCCAAGAACCATGACGCCCATCATTTTCACAGACGAAGTCTTTATCGAAAGAAACCCAAACGAACAAAGTGCCTCTTGCAAATTTCAGTTCAAGGGGCACGAGTTCTACCTCTCGCATCGCCACGAGTTCAGCCTCCACCACAACAAACATCACTTCAACTGCAAAATTGACGACCAACACTACTCATTCGGTGTGGTCCGGTCCAGACTTGGCGCAGGGTCTTACGGCAACAAGCCAACGCTCGAAATTGACGGGCAACAGTACCGCTTTATCGTTGAATGGCCGAATCGGGAAGGGAGATTAGGGGTTAAGTTCGCCCCTGTAGAACATTAAATCAATGATCTTGACGATTGGGCGTTTGGAGATGATGCGTTTGAGGGGGATGGTTTTGGGGAGGTATGCGTGATTTGATTCATTCCAACAGAAAAAGCAGATGTCATTTATTTTTATCACCTTTGGCTGCATTATTAAACTAAAATAACAATTCATGAAAAGCGCACTTTTATCTATTCTCCTTTGTTTGACAAGCTTTGCGACTAAGGCACAAGAACTAATTGTTATTAATCCACAACTTCAAAAGAACATTGTTTACAGAGACATTGAGAATGTCATTTACATCCCAAATATTGATCAGAAAAAGTATGATTTTGTAGTAACTCCTGAATGTAAAATTTTGAAATCAAAATATGTAGATGAATCAGGGTTGTCTTATACCTGCTTTAAGCTCAGTGAAATTCCTGACGTGAAGTATGTTTCACTTACCCTTAGAAGTACAGGTAAAAATTATGGCACTTTTCGTTTTGATGTGAGGCCGGTTGCACCGAAGAAATAAGTCAAAAAGAATAGCTAGAATTTCAACTATCTTTAACACAATGAAAAAAGTTGAAGTCGTTGCGGCAGTAATCGCGCGAGAAGGAAAAATTCTTGCGGTGAGACGGGGTGTGTCAAAGCTTGATTACATCTCCGAGAAATGGGAATTCCCTGGTGGAAAAATGGAGGACGGTGAGACTGAGCAACAGACCATTGAAAGAGAAATTTTTGAGGAGCTTGAGATGAAAATTCAGGCCAAAGAAAAATTAATTACGGTGGAACACACCTACCCTGACTTTCATCTTACCATGCACACTTATTTCTGTGATTCAGCAACCACCAGCCCTACCCTAAATGAACATATCGACTTCAAATGGCTTGCGGTTGAGGAGCTGAGTCAGCTTGATTGGGCGGGTGCTGATGTGCCGATTGTGGAAGCATTAATCAAGAGGTAATGGATTTTCGAAAAGAATTACTGCCCAGCCTAGAAACGGGATTTATCGACAAGGGTATTCCGTCGCAACAGAGTTTCAGGCCACAGTTGCTTGTCAATGATACTGCAAAAGAAAAGAAAGTACTTTCTTCTATACTTTCTGAACTTGAAGCTCTTCAAGATCCGGAGCACGATTCATATTATTTTTCAGTGGCTTTCATTACCACAAGTGGGGTTCAATCTATTAAACAAGCACTAATTGATTTAGATAAACGCGGTATTAAAGGAAAAATTCTGGCTTCGCAATATTTGAATTTTACGCATCCAGAAGCACTCAAACAACTTTTACAATTCGAGCATATAGAATTAAAGATTGCCACACAAGGTGACTTTCATAACAAGGGGTATATTTTTAAAAAAGGTCAGCACTATAACGTGATCATTGGAAGTAGTAACCTCACAGCAAATGCACTCAGTAAAAACAAAGAATGGAACTTGAAGGTGTCTGCTATTGACAGTTCGGAATTAGTCCATTCTACATTACAGGAATTTGAAACAGCCTTTGAAAATGCACAAAAGGTTGATATTGAATATGTAGAACATTATCGCTTAAACTATAACCGAGAAAAAGAATACAGAACCAAAATTTCGTTGTTCAAGGAAGAAGGGGCTCCAAGCAAACTTGTGCCGAATAAAATGCAAGAATTGGCGCTTGCGAACTTGAGTTCCTTGCGTCAGAAAGGCAATTCAAAGGGCTTGTTGATTTCGGCAACTGGTACAGGGAAAACTTTTTTATCTGCTTTTGATGCCAAGCAATTTGGCGCTAAGAAATTGCTTTTTGTTGTGCACAGAAGAACCATTGCAGAAAAGTCAATGCAGTCTTACAAAGCATTATTTGGAGATCATGTGAAGATGGGGCTTTATTCTGGTTCAGCGCAAGAACTAAATGCTGACTTCATTTTTTGCACGGTACAAACGCTATCTAAAATAGAACACCTCCAAAAATTCCATAAAAAACACTTCGACTACATCGTCATTGACGAAACACATAGAGCAGCTGCAGCAAGTTACAATCAAATAATTAGTCATTTTGAGCCACAGTTTTTACTCGGAATGACAGCAACTCCCGAACGAACAGACGGTGGTGATGTCTTTAAATTGTTTGACTACAACATTGCCTACGAAATAAGGCTCCAAGAAGCCCTGAAAGAAGAAATTTTATGTCCGTTTCACTATTTCGGGGTTACTGACATTGAAGTAGACGGGCAATTACTTAAAGAAAAGGCTGACTTCAATTTATTGAGTTCGGATCAACGCATCAATCATATCATTAGCACAATAAAAAAGTATGGATCGGATTCCGGTATTGTTAGAGGCTTGGTATTTTGTTCTGGCAAGGAAGAATGTCATTTTCTTGCAGCAGAATTCAACAAAAGACACCTGCGTTCAATTGCATTAACCGGCGATAACAACAAAGAAGGAGAGCGCGCTAATGCTATTCATCTTTTGGAGAGTACCCGAATTCCTGAAAAGATCGATTATATCTTCACCGTCGATATCTTCAATGAGGGGGTTGACATTCCAAAAGTGAATCAAGTCATCATGCTCAGACCCACCCAGTCTGCAATCATTTTTGTCCAACAACTTGGGCGCGGACTCCGCAAAACTGAAGGCAAAGACTTCTTGACCGTCATTGATTTTATTGGAAATTACAGCAATAACTTCTTAGTGCCAATTGCACTCTTCGGCGATTCAAGTTACAACAAAGACTCACTCAGAAAATTGATTTCTACTGGTTGTGAGGCCATACCCGGAACCTCTACAATCAACTTTGATCCAATTGCCAAACAACAAATTTTCAAGGCAATTGACACTGCAAACATGCAGCAGAAAAAAGACCTCATCCTAGATTACAAGCTCCTGAAATACAGATTAGGAAGAATGCCTATGATGTGTGATTTTCTCGATGCAAGTGCTCGAGACCCATATGCATATGTAAGCTACAGCAAAAGTTATTTCAATCTGATCAGTGAAATTGAGCCTGAAATCAAAGATTCTATTGATCCTGCACACAAAACACTGCTAGAACTCTTCTCTCAAGAAATTGCCAATGCCAAACGCATAGATGAAGTGATCCTTATCAAAGAGCTCATCAAAAGTGAAACATGCAGTGTTGCACACCTCAACAGCCTACTCGAACAGCATTTTGCTTACTCCCTTAGCCATGAAACAATCCTTTCACTGGAACGCAATCTCAATTTTGACTTCATCAAAAACCCCAAAAGAATAGTCCATCTCAACGATCAACAATTTACACTCACCAAAGAATTCAAGGACTTACTGCGCAACCATAATTTCGTAACGTTTCTTACCGATGCCCTCCAATACGCACAGCGAAAATTCATCTCGATTTACGACCGCAAGCGGCTTCAAAACGGCTTTATTTTGGGCGAGAAATATAGCAGAAAAGATGTTTGTAGAATATTAAATTGGGACAAAGACATCAGCAGTACCTTATATGGCTACCGAACCCAAAAGAAAATGACACCCTGTTTTGTGACTTACAAAAAATCGGACGACATCTCATTGGGCACACAATACAACGACCACTTCATCGACCCTCATACCTTCGCATGGGAATCAAGGTCAAACCGAAAAATTCAGAGCCCCGAAATCCAACAAGTCATCGACTCAGAACTCATCATGCTTTTCATCAAAAAATCCGACGGCGAAGGAACCGATTTCTACTGTTTGGGCCAAGTCTCCATAGTTGAAAACTCCATGACCCAAGCTTATATGCCAAAATCCAATGAACCAGTGGTCCATTTCAAATTTAAATTGAAGGAAGCTGTTGAGGAGAAGTTGTATGGTTATTTGGTGAGTGAGTGATTTTGTGAAAAATCACATTACGAATACTTCTTTTCTGTGCCAAGCAATTTTCTCTAAAGAAGGATAAAAATTTGGATTATCGGGTAAGATAATGCTTTGGCCTTCAAATTGTTTGAGAGAAAAAGGAGAATTGTTTTCTTTAATCACTGGAGATATTCGAACCTGAAATTTATCATTAAAAGTAAGAAGTCCCCTGTCAAATGCCCTGTGAATATTTGGTGACAAAGAAATTCCATTAGAAATTGTATCATCATTTGAGATAGCAAACGGAACAATATGACAAGCATCAACCAATTGGGCATTAATCGAAGTTTCTATTCTCATGCCGGAAACGGCACACTGGTATTTATAAATTCGAGGTATTTCTTTTTTGAAAACGCCGCCGCGAATAAAAATTTCTTCCTCGAAATGATCTTTTGACAATGTTTCTCTTAACTCCTTGATCTTAATCGTATATTCAACAGATTCTTCTGTCAAAATTTGTTTTTCGATATGTCCGGAAATATCATATCCTATGGAATGATATGAATGCATTGTATTTTTAAAATACATTATTAAAAGCTCCTCTTCAAGGATTTTTCTTGATGATGCCTCTTTTATTAAGTCAAATAAATCTTTATCGATTTCGGCGAATTCAATGGAATTTCTCAAAGACATCAAACTTTTTACACTTCCTGAACTCGTTTTTGAGATTTCGATGCCAGGTTTACTAACTAACCTCCAAAATGACTCACTTTTCATATGAAAAAACGGCAACGAGAAATTCTCTATATGTGGTGTTTCAACAAGCTTTTGCCAATTAGTTTTAAATTCCCATAACTCCGGAGTTATGGGAATTCTATTTGAATAAATTAGACCTTTTTTAATTTGCTGAATTATTGACAATAACAAAATTGGTTTGTGAGGAGCACCACCGTAGGAGTAATCGCGCCTCAGTGATTTGAATAACTTCAGATAGTACAATAGAATAGATTCCATAATATTCTAATAATTTATTCCGAATGTTTCTTTTGCTTGTTGCCAATTTTTTATGAGTATCGGCTTTGCAAAGCTAGTTTTACCGTCTGATTTTTCCCCTGTAAAGTGGCAATATTTTTCAGGATAATCATCCTTCTTATACTGAGACCAACTTTTGAAAGAATTTTGAGAAAATGGCATCTTGAGATTAAAAGGGATTTTCATACCTGTTCGAATACAGAACCCGGGCCTTTGGGTTGAAATAGACTTTTTGGTTTTTGTATGATAATGTAATTGCAAATCATCAACAATCACATTCGACTTCACTTTTTTTTCTACTAAGCCTAATAACGACCTCTTTGTTTCTATCTTCTTATTATATACGGGTATACTTTTTTCAAAAATATTATTGAAATATTCAAAAACTTCAGTGTCCATTGAATTATCACCGATCAAACTTATTGTTTTCCTCTCAAGAAGAATCCCTATTTCAATATTGTTGTTGATCGAATATTCATGTAAATTAATGGAAGTAATTATGCTTTTAAAATCATTGGCATAATACTTAGCATGTAAATTTTCCTGATAATGGATATAAACATTTTCAAATTCTTTAAAAAATTCGAAATCCTTTACACTTAAACTTTTTGACAAATCCCCTTCATTCTTTCCAAACAAAACATTTATAGTAAAATTAGAATTCACCATTTTAGTACGAAGTACTTTTTTGATATCCGGATGTAATTTAATGTATGGAGATACAATAGTGATTTCATTCTCCGCTTCTTCAAAAAGACATATTATTTCCTTTGCTAGGGATTCATGATCTAAGAATCTTGACATAATAAAGTAATTAAATTCATACAACTCATTTTACAATTCACCTGAGTTACCATCAGAGAGTGTTTTCATCCACCCCAACGTCTCCTCATCACTGCTCCACACATAACAGCCCTTCATGCCCCTAGTCATGAGCGTTCTGTACGTATTCTTGATGATCAGTTCGGCCATTTGGTGGCCTTTCTCCGGGTTGGTTTTGAGTAAAGACTTAAGGCCGTGGATGCTTTTGTCGCTGGAGGCGCGGGCAGTGGGTTGGCAGATCCATTGGCCGTTGCGGATGACGAGGTCGGGGCCCATGATGACGCCGATGTAGTCTACCTCGAGGCCTTGGCAGGTGTGGATGCAGCCGATTTGTTCAACTGAGGAGGGGCTGATGATCCAGAGCATGCCGTCTTGGGTGAGGTTCCATTGTTTGGCGAAGTTGTGCTCGGGGAAGATGATGTCGTTGGCGGTTTTGTCTTTTTTGGAGTTCCAGGGCCAGCAGTAGCCGGCTACCATGCGGGCGCGGTTGCGGTCTTGGTTTTTGTCGAGAATGCGCGCGTGGAGTTCGTTGGGTGATTGGCACACTTGGAAGTCGTAGGCGATGTCTGACAGGTCGGTGTTGGCGGTTTTGCGGATGCCAAGTAGGTTGTCGAGAAATGCCATATAGCCGTCGCTGCCGTTGCAGCGGAACTGACTAGAGAGTTCGAGTTGGTGAAGGGTGGCACCGGAATGGGCTGCCCACTTGCTGATTTCGGCATCGGAGCCGATGTCTTTGAGCGTGACGCGTTGGTCTTCGTCTAGGAAGAAAACCGAACAGCGCGCGGCGTTGATGATTTCTTTGATTTGGTTTTCGCCCAGATTGGAGAACATACCGCTCTTTTCATTGAGGCGGTGGGCTTCGTCTACCAATAAGGCGTCGTACTGATTGCGTTCGGCGTTGATGTAGGTGCCCGATCCTTTGAAAAGGTTGTTGACCCAAGATTTGGAGCGGATTCCGCTGAGTTTGCTGGCGTATACATCGCGGGGCGCACTGTTTTTACTGACGTATTGCACGAGTTTCTGCTTGGCCGTAAGGCGCGCAGTGAGCTGAATAGCCACCACCGATTTGCCGGTTCCGGGCCCACCCTTTACAATGACTACATGCTTGCTACTCGGGCTAGACTGCTCTACCAAATTCCAGATGCGCTCGTAAACCACCTTTTGGTCGTCTATCATCACAAACTCGTCATTGCCTTCGATCATTTTGGCAATGGCATCAGCCAAACCTTTTGAAGGGCGGATCTTGCCGTGCTCTATCTGATACATGACATTTCTTGCGTCGCCAAACTTGACGTGCGTCTTGATGAATTCCGACAAACGCAACACATCGTTTTTGGCAAACAACGGCGCTTTTAGCAAATGGGGTGCGTAAAAATCGGTAGTCAGTGGCGATGGATCTGCACAATTGTGCAAAAATGCACAGGCCCGCAAGTCTATTTGCTGCTCTTCAACGGCCGAATTGAATCCTTCCAAAAGTGCTGCATAACTCCAAGCCTGATAACTCGGATGGCTTACCTCCCGAACGGCGCCGCCAACATATGTTTTTACTACGCCATCTAAATCGGTTGCAGTTGCGGTTTCCCACTGCTTGAGCTCCACAATAACCGCGCAGTCTTGGCGGTTTTCGGTCTGGCCCGTAATGATGAAATCGATGCGCTTACTCGTATGCGGCACCTGGCACTCAATGCTGATTTTGGCATCGGCCGGAATAGCGGCGTCGTCTAGCACATTGCGCATATACATCATGGAGTTTTTCCAAGAAGCCACCTCACTTTTTGAAGTATCTCGACCTAAATTGCGCTTGAAATTATCGTGAATAATGTATTCTATCTTGCTCTCGCGCACATGCGCCATGAACGTCTCTTTGTTCTCTTGGTAGACAATCATAACTCCGTATACTTCTGCGCACTGCCCCTAGCCTTCTCTACCGGATACTTCTCGGCGTTCTTCGCAATTTTCTCCAGCACCAACTCCTTCACATCCAAGCCCTGCTTCTCTGCCAACAGCAGCGCATAAGCCAACACATCAGCCAATTCTTCCTTGATTTTTTCCTTATCGACAGCCTCCGAAGCAGCCACATCTTTCCACAAAAATAATTCATTCAACTCCGCAGCCTCTATCGAAAGCGCCACCGCCAAATTCTTGGTATCGTGAAACTGCTGCCACTCGCGCTCATCGCGAAAAGCCACTAAAGCATCAATTAATTGCTGGATGTCGGACATGAGGTAAAGATGCGAAAAAAACCAATAGGTGGTTTAATAAGTGGTCCAATAGGTGGTCCAATACTTCTCCCCTACCACCTCTCCTCACCCCAAGTCTGAATATACACCGCTACCGACATGCATTGATCCATTACATTTTTGGCCTCAATGAAGCGTTCCTCTTCCATTAACTTTTCGTGTAACGCCGTGAGTTGCGTGAAGATGTGTGAGAAGTGTTCTTGGAAGGCTAGATTCGCGGGGTTGCTGTGGCGGATCGGGTCTGCGGATGGTTCTGAGGATGGTTCTGTGGGTGGGACTTTTTGGTTCAGGTTGACATCATTTTTGGTTTTGGATTGTACAGCGAGGTTGGCTTCAGACAAAAAGCGTTCGAGTTGGGGGCGGTAGATTTTGCGGTCTTCTTTCTGGACATGGTAGGTGAAGGTGTAGATGGCGCCTTCGATCAGGGAACGGATGTGTATTTTGATTTCTTTTTCCCACTTGCGGGTGTCGGCGGCTTGTTCGTACTCTTCATTTTCCATGGCGTGGTGCTTGTCAAAGCGATGGTTGGCGAGTTTCAATTTGAGTTCGGCCAGTTCGATTTCTAATTTGAGAAAGTAAGTGGTTTTCATGGGATTGTTTTTAAGGGTTAAAGGGGATGAATGAGAAGCTTAGTTTTTAGAAAATTCCAGGTTGACTTGGTTGGCCATTTGGATCCATTCGGAATAGTTGATGCTGTAAAAATTGAAGTAGGTTCCGGGTGCCTCGCGTTCGATGATGTCGATGGTTTTGGTGCCTTTGGGTAGGGCCGGAAAATAGAGGCTGTAGCTGTGGAGTTGGCCGCAGCGTTTGAAGTAAAGCTTCTCGGGAGCCAACGGAATATTGATGGCCTTGAAGAGTGAATAGCGCATGTTGCTGCCACTGGGCCTGATGTAAGACAGCGGGTCTATTTGGATCCAGCCGCCGTTCACGTAGTACTCGGGCGCTTTGTACCAGAAGTCTATGCGGGTGTAGGCGTCGGTGAGTTCGATGCTCTTGATGCAAATTTTGTCGGAGTAATCTGCTTCTGGGTTGAGCCAGCGGGTTTTGTCAATCTTTACCTTGAAGGGCTCCGCTTGCGGTACTTCAATGATTTTCTTTGTTGTTGTTTTTGTTTTTGTTTTCATGTCTATCAAATTTTAGACAAAGGAAAACTACGACTCCGTATGGTATGTACTGAGTTAAAAATATTTTGAAAATTTTAAATCTGATTTGTAGTAAGATTTACTTAGTCCAAAAGAAAAATAAATTGATTGGTGGAATAAACAATAAAAAGTTACCTAAATTTGTTAAGTCTTATTGAAACAGACATTTATTTCAAAAACCAATGGCGATCCCAATAAAAGTTGTTCCTGTATTGAAAGGTAAAGCTGCGAGAGATTTTATTCTCAAAGCTGATGCCGCTCTATCTAAAAAAGGTACTATTGACTTTTCTAAACAAGTATCGATCGCGAACAAAATTCTGGAGAAGGCTAAGATGAAGTAATCTTACCTATGCAGCACCTTCTTGACACTTTTCGCTTCGTTCCATTAACGAATGACCTACTATATACATCCCAAGATTTTGATTGTGGCCATGTAGATTTGAATGATTTTTTCAAAACAAATAGTTCCGCTTTTTCAAAACAACTTTTGGGTAAATCATACTGTTTTACTTCAGAAGAAAGCCCGCCTCAAATTGTATGTGCTTTTACAATTTCTAATGATAGTATTAAAGTTTCTGAGCTACCTAATAGTAGAAAAAAGATACTAAATCGGCATATACCTCATCTGAAGCACATGAGAAATTACCCTGCCGTCTTGATAGGAAGACTCGGAGTCCATAAACAATTTCAGGGGCAAAATATAGGAGGGCAACTGCTCGACTTTATCAAAGCATGGTTTATTGATGACAACAATAAAACTGGTTGTAGATTTATTATTGTCGATGCCTACAATGAAAATGCAGTGCTTTCATATTACCTCAAAAATCAATTCCAATTTTTATTTTCAACTGCTGATCAAGAAAAATCATTCTTCGATATTCATCTTGATAATGAATTAGCAACACGTTTAATGTTTTTCGACTTACTGGTTTTGACTAAACCTAGTTTTGAGGTTGGGTAATTATTTCATAGTCAAGCTCCCTACCCCAGCACCACTACCCCGATTTTTAACAACAGTTCAATGCAAAATTGGCATGGTGGATGTTTTGAGGCTTAAATCTGGCTCAACTCAAAAGCGTACTTATAGCTGATCAGTTTGCGCTGAGGGGCGTTCTCTAGCCAAGCGAGTTCTTTGTGGCTTGTTTCGACAAGTTCGCTGGTTGGGGCAGATTTGGTGCCAATTCTAGCGAAACGATCCACGACTTGTTGGAGTACTGCTAACTCTAGACTGGTGAAAACGGAAGGATTAAACTTTCGGTCTGGTTTGGGCTTGAATTCTTCACCACCGAAATCATAGACAAGGATATCGATGTCGTTTTGATTTGCGATGTATTCATAGAGGCTATTGTAGTTGGTTGGAACTGGCCCCATGTTGATGGCGCGGTATCTTGCACCACTTATAGAAAAACAACTGCGCTTGAACATCAGGAAGTCCGCATAAAAAAGGAGTTTATTGAGCTGCGTTTTCCAGGGGTTGAGTTGAGCAGCGAAGAAAACGACCATCTCAGCTAACTTGACCAAATTTGGTTTGCGGTATCCAGAAAACTCATCAGGAAATTCTCCATTGAACAAATATTCGATGTATTCTGTAGCAAAGTAATTACTGACTTCTGCCTCAGTCACAGACTCCGCTTTCAGCCTTAATTTCTCTTT
>JBEEKN010000033.1:0-29844 GCA_041168605.1 Bacteroidota bacterium
GCATGTTTGAAAGTGCGTCCATAGTTGCTTTTACTACGTTGTGTGGGTTAGATGATCCTTGAGATTTTGCCAATACATTGTGTACGCCAACGCTTTCGAGTACAGCGCGCATCGCACCACCGGCGATAACACCAGTACCTTCAGTAGCTGGCTTGAGGAATACCTCAGCACCACCAAATTTACCTTTTTGTTCGTGCGGTACAGTACCTCTAAGAATAGGAACTTTGATCAAGTTTTTCTTAGCGTCGTCGATGCCTTTAGTAATGGCTTCGGTAACTTCTTTCGCTTTACCAAGACCATGACCTACAACACCGTGTTCGTCACCAACTACAACAATAGCTGAGAAACTGAACGTACGACCACCTTTAGTTACTTTGGTAACACGGTTTACAGCTACGAGTTTGTCTTTTAACTCGATGTCCGCTGATTTCACTCTGTTTACGATTTGTGCTGCCATTTTTCTTAAAATTTGAGTCCTCCTTCACGTGCTGAATCAGCCAAGGATTTAATTCTACCATGATACAGGTAACCATTGCGGTCAAAAACTACGCGTTCTACACCTGCTTTTTGAGCAACTTCTGCGATTTTCTTTCCGACAACTACTGCCTGATTAACTTTGTTAATTTTTTGCGCATCATCCATTTTGAGTGAACCAGCAGAGGCAAGCGTACGACCTGTGTTGTCGTCGATGATTTGCGCATAAATTTGCTTGTTACTTCTGAATACTGTAAGACGCGGAATAGCTGAAGTACCGAAAATTTTCTTTCTAATTCTTCGCTTGATTTTTGCTCTTCTTAAAACTTTATTTAGTGCCATAATTCTTTCGATTATTTTTTACCTGCTGACTTACCAGCTTTTCTACGAATTTCTTCACCTACAAAGCGGATACCTTTTCCTTTGTATGGTTCAGGTTTTCTGAAAGAGCGAATCTTGGCTGCAACTTGTCCGAGTAATTGCTTGTCGTGCGACTCTAGCGTGACGACAGGTGCTTTACCTTTTTCAGTTACAGTGGTAACGTTCACTTCTTTCGGGATTTCCAAAATAATGGCATGTGAAAATCCGAGGGCTAATTCGAGTTGTTGACCGACTGCATTTGCACGGTAACCAACTCCAATGACTTCCATTGCTTTTTTGAATCCTTCTGATACACCGTGGATCATGTTGAATACCAAAGCGCGGTATAAACCATGCTTGGAACGGTGATCTGGTGCGTCAGTAGCACGCGCAAAAGTAATGACGTTGTCTTCAATGCTTACGCTTACCGAAGCATCAATGTGTTGTGTTAATTCGCCTTTTTTCCCTTTAACCGTGATGACGGAATCTTTCAACGTCACTTCGACGCCGCTAGGGATTGTTATAGGTGCTTTTCCAATTCTTGACATTGCTCTTAATTTTTAGTAAACGTAACAAAGAACTTCACCACCAACTTTTTGGTGACGTGCTTCTTTATCTGTAATCACACCACGAGAAGTAGAAACGATGGCAATACCTAAACCATTTAAAACGCGTGGCATTTCTTCGGCACTGCTGTATTTTCTAAGTCCTGGACGTGAAGCACGTTGCAATTTAGTAATGGCTGGTACACGCGTAGACATATTGTATTTCAAGGCGATTTTAATCGTTCCTTGTTTGTTGTCTTCCTCAAATTTGTAGTTGAGGATATACCCTTGATCAAACAAAATTTGTGTCATTGCACGTTTAATGTTTGAACCTGGGATATCTACGGTCTTCAAGCCTGCTGCACTCGCATTTCTGATGCGGGTGAGGAAATCTGCTATTGGATCTGTATTCATTTCTTTAGTTTTATCTTAATTACCAACTTGCTTTCTTAACTCCGGGGATTTTACCAGCCAAAGCCATCTCGCGGAAAGTAACCCTTGAGATACCAAATTGACGCATATAACCTCTCGGACGACCAGTTAAGCCACAACGGTTGTGTTTTCTGATTTTAGAGGAGTTTGCTGGTAATTTTTGCAATTGCATCATTGCATCCCATTTTTGAGACTGAATTTCTTCAGATGCATCTGTTGACTTCAAAATTTTGGTGAGTTCCGCACGTTTCTTTTCGTAACGGTTTACTAACCTTTCTCTTTTGCGCTCACGCGCTTTCATTGATTCTTTAGCCATTTCTATTACTTTTTAATAAATGGAAAACCAAATGCATCCAACAATGCTTTTGCCTCTTCGTCGCTCGCTGCTGAAGTCACGAAGGTGATGTCCATACCGAGGATACGATTTACTTTATCAATATCAATTTCTGGGAAAATGATGTGTTCTTTGATACCGAGGTTGAAGTTACCACGACCGTCAAATCCTTTTGGGTTGATCCCGCGGAAGTCACGTGTTCTTGGTAGCGCCACAGCAAGTAAACGATCTAGGAAGTCGTACATACGGTCACCGCGAAGGGTAACTTTTGTACCAATTGGCATCCCTTTACGCAACTTAAAGTTGGAGATATCTTTCTTAGAAATGGTTGTAATTGCTTTTTGACCAGCGATACGAGATAAGTCAGCAGCTGCGCTATCGATCAATTTCTTGTCGGCAACTGCATCACCCATACCTTGGCTGAGTACAATTTTTTCTAACTTAGGAACGCTCATTACAGATTTGTAATTGAAACGCTCTTGAAGCGTTTGCTTGATCTCGTTCCTGTACTTTTCTTTTAATCTTGGCGTGTAACTCATTACTTAATCACCTCCCCTGATTTTTTGGAATAACGTACTAATTTACCTTCTACCTCTTTTCTTCCAATACGGCTAGCAACACCGTTGCTCATGACCATAAGGTTAGAAATGTGAATCGAACCTTCTTTTTCTTCGATACCACCTTGAGGATTTGTTGCGCTTGGCTTGTTGTGTTTCTTAACCATGTTAACACCTTCAACAGTTGCACGCATTTTTTCGCGATCAATGGTGGCAACTTTGCCCTCACGACCTTTGGATTCACCAGAAATAACCTTCACGGTGTCGCCAATCTTGATGTGTAATTTCTTTTGCATTACTCAATGATTTATAACACCTCAGGTGCTAGTGAAACAATTTTCATGTAGTTGCTTTCGCGCAATTCACGAGCTACTGGCCCGAAGATACGCGTTCCACGCATTTCACCACCTTGGTTAAGGATTACACAAGCGTTGTCGTCGAAGCGAATGTAAGAACCGTCTGCACGACGAATTTCTTTTTTCGTTCTTACTACAACAGCTTTAGCTACTGAACCTTTTTTGACGGCTGCGTTTGGCATTGCACTTTTAACGGCAACAACAATTTTGTCACCAACTGAAGCATAACGTCGTCTTGTACCGCCTAAAACGCGGATGACCAACACTTCCTTTGCTCCTGAGTTGTCTGCTACTGATAGTCTGGATTCTGTTTGTATCATTTTATCCGATTATTTAGCGCGTTCTACAATTTCTACCATTCTCCAGTTCTTTGATTTACTCAAAGGACGTGTTTCCATGATGCGAACGGTGTCACCGATATGACAATCGTTGTTCTCGTCGTGAGCAATAAATCTGGTAGTTTTCTTAACGAACTTACCATATTTAGGGTGCTTCACTTTACGCTCAACAGAAACGACAATGGATTTCTCCATTTTGTCACTGGTTACGACACCAATTCTTTCTTTTCTTAAATTTCGTTTTTCCATGTTCATTTTTTTATCTCAGGATTAAGCCTGATTTGAACGTTTAGTTAACTCTGTACTCAATCTTGCTACCAGCTTGCGCATATGATGAATTCGCAAAGGATTTTCAATTGGAGCCAATTTGTGCGTCAACTTCAAGTTAGCCAATTGACCTTTGAAGTCGTCCAAACGGCCTTGTAAATCCGCTGTAGAAAGTTTTGTGATTTCTGTTTGTTTCATCTTTATCGATTAAACTGGTAAAACATAATCATTGCGAACAATGAACTTGCATTTCACAGGCAACTTCTGTGCGGCAAGGCGCATTGCTTCTTTTGCAATGTCGTAAGCGACACCATCTGCTTCGAACATGATCGTTCCTGGTTTGATCACGGCAACCCAGTGGCTAGGTGCACCCTTACCTTTACCCATACGTACTTCAGCTGGTTTTGAGGTAACCGGCTTGTCTGGGAATATTCGGATCCAAACTTTTCCTTCACGCTTCATGTATCGAGTAACGGCGATACGAGAAGCTTCAATCTGACGTGAAGTAATCCATCCTGGTTCCAAAGCCTTTAATCCGAAAGATCCGAACGCGATCGTTGATCCACGATGGGCCAAACCACGGTTTCTTCCTTTCTGTACTCTTCTAAATTTTGTTCTTTTAGGCTGTAACATTTCCTGTCAATTTAACTGTCTTATTACTTTTTCTTTCTTTTGAACGACGCAGGTTTGCGATCGCCTCCTTGGTTGTTTCCTGCACCGGTATTCATGCCGATGTTAGGAGCGAGGTCGCGCTTACCATATACTTCACCGCGGCAAATCCACACTTTAACACCAATACGACCGTATGTAGTGTGTGCTTCAGAGACTGCGTAGTCGATGTCGGCACGGAATGTATGCAAAGGTGTGCGTCCGTCTTTGTACATTTCTGTACGAGCCATTTCAGCTCCGTTCAAACGGCCAGAGATTTTTACTTTAATCCCTTCAGCACCCATGCGCATAGATCCTGCGATTGCCATTTTAATGGCACGACGGAAAGAAATACGTGCTTCTAATTGACGAGAAATACCATCAGCAACTAAGCGAGCGTCTAATTCAGGACGTTTTACTTCGAAGATGTTGATTTGAATTTCTTTCTTAGTCAACTTTTTCAATTCTTCTTTTAGTTTGTCAACTTCTTGACCACCTTTTCCGATGATGACACCAGGACGAGCAGTATTGATCGTGACAGTAACTAGTTTGAGGGTGCGCTCGATGATGATTTTAGCAATACTTGCTTTCGCCAAACGAGCGTTTAGGTAACGACGGATTTGATCGTCTTCAACGATTTTATCTTTGTAGTCGTTGCCACCGTACCAATTTGATTCCCATCCGTGGATGTAACCAAGTCTATTTCCAATTGGATTCGTTTTTTGTCCCATTTCTTCTAGTTATTTAGTACCATCAACTACGATCGTCACGTGGTTCGATCTTTTTCTAATTCTGTGTGCACGACCTTGTGGTGCTGGCTGAATGCGTTTGAGCATTGTACCGCAACCAACTTCAATACGACTCACTACGAGTGTTTCTTGGCTGATGTCTGCACCTTCGTTTTTTTGTTCCCAGTTTGCAATTGCAGAACGGAGAAGTTTACCAAGGCTTGTAGAAGCATCTTTACTATTGAAGTGGAGGATGTTCAAAGCTTTATTGACTTCAACACCACGAATCAAATCAGCAACTAATCTCATCTTGCGAGGAGAAATAGGTGAATCATTCAAGCGCGCGATGGCCATTGACTTTTTATTCTCTTTTAGCTCTTCAGCTCTTAAGCGTTTTCTAGCTCCCATGACTGTAATAATTCTTAACGTTTCTTATCTTTTTTATTACCGGCGTGGCCACGGAAGTTTCGAGTAGGGGAAAATTCTCCTAGTTTGTGACCTACCATATTTTCCGTAACGAATACAGGAATGAACTTGTTGCCGTTGTGAACAGCGAAAGTCAGACCAACAAATTCCGGAGTAATCGTGGACGCTCGTGACCATGTTTTGATAACAGCTTTGCTGCTAGACTCTTGAGCATCGTCAACACGTTTCATCAACTTATAGTGAACAAACGGTGGTTTCTTTAATGAACGACTCATACCTTAATTATTTCTTTCTTCTTTCTACAATTAACTTATCGGAATACTTGGTCTTGGATCTTGTTTTGAATCCTTTCGCAGGCATACCATTTCTAGAGCGTGGGTGACCACCAGAGTTACGGCCTTCACCACCACCCATCGGGTGATCAACTGGGTTCATCACAACACCACGTACACGTGGGCGGCGACCTAACCAGCGAGAGCGTCCTGCTTTACCAGAGACAACTAGATTGTGTTCTGCGTTTGAAACAGAACCAATTGTAGCAAGACAAGTTGTAAGAATCATACGTGTTTCACCTGAAGGCATTTTAACGATAGCGTATTTGCCATCGCGTGCATTCAATTGTGCGTAAGTACCTGCACCGCGTGCAATGATACCTCCAGCACCTGGCTTCAATTCGATATTGTGAATAACAGTACCTAGTGGAACATCAGAAAGGAACATCGCGTGACCAACATTTGGTTGTGCTGATTTTCCTGAAAGAACTACGTCACCAACTTTTAATCCGTTAGGAGCAATGATGTAGCGTTTTTCACCATCTGCGTAAAACAACAATGCGATGTTTGCAGTACGGTTTGGATCGTATTCAATAGATTTAACGGTAGCAGGGATATCAAACTTTTCACGCTTGAAGTCAATGATACGGTATCTTTGCTTGTGACCACCACCAAGGTAGCGCATGGTCATGCGACCATCATTGTTACGACCACCTGATTTTTTCATCGGTGCCAACAAACTCTTCTCTGGCGTCGCTTTTGTAAGCTCTGCAAAGTCAGTAGCTACTTTATGGCGCTGACCTGGAGTTGTTGGTTTAAATTTTTTCAAACTCATGGTTAAACATTAATAATTGTTAAATAAATCAATGGTTTCACCATCTGCTATCGTTACTACAGCCTTCTTCCATTGTTTGCTTTTTTGCTCAACAATGCCTTTATTCGTGTACTTCACAGAGGATACCCCACCACCATAGTTTAATGTATGAACATCTGTGACATGTACTCCATACATCTTTTCGATGGCATTTTTAATTTCGATTTTGTTGGACTTACGGTCCACTTCAAAAGTAAAGCGGTTTGAAAGCTCGCTTAATTTTGTTGCTTTTTCCGTAATGACCGGCTTCTTTATAATAGTTTGCATAACGCTTAGTTAAGAATCGTTTGAATTTTCTCAATAGAGCTTTCAGCCAAGATCACTTTCGATGCGTTAAGCACGTCGTAAGTGTTAAAGGAATCTGCTGTTACGACTTTTACACGTCCAAGGTTACGTGAAGCGAGGTAAACGCTATCCGTTTTGTCACCGAGGATAAAAAGTACTTTTTGGTTCTCAAGGTTGAGCGTGGACAAAAGTGCTTTGAAGTCTTTTGTTTTTGCTTCCATGTTGAGGTCTTGAATGACCATTAGAGAGTCGCTTTTCGCTTTGAAAGCAAAAGCAGACTTGCGTGCCAAACGCTTCAACTTCACGTTTAATTTGAAGTGGTAGTTGCGTGGACGTGGTCCGAAGATACGGCCTCCACCAACACGTGTACCAGATTTAGCAGAACCTGCACGAGCACCACCAGTACCTTTTTGACGCTTGAGTTTTTTGGTAGAACCAGCTATCTCGTTGCGCTCTTTGGACTTGTGAGTACCTTGGCGTTTGTTAGCTAAATGTTGTTTGACATCCAAGTAAATTGCGTGGTTGTTTGGTTCAATTCCAAACACCTCGTCTGCAAGGGTTACTGACTGAGCAGTAGCTGCACCTTTTGAATCGTAGATCTTCAGTTTCATTACTTGACAATTGTTACGGTTGAACCATTTGCACCTGGAATCGATCCTTTAATGATCACGAGATTCTTGTCTGCAATTACCTTTAAAATTTGTAAGTTGGACTGCTTGCGTCGTTTGTTACCCATTTGACCTGCCATGCGCATTCCTTTGAATACACGTGCAGGATAGGAACAAGCACCGATAGAACCCGGTGCACGTAGACGGTTGTGCTGACCGTGTGTAGCTTGTCCAACCCCACCAAATCCGTGGCGACGAACAACCCCTTGGAAACCTTTACCTTTTGTGGTACCGGTTACATCGACGAACTCACCTTCTTCGAAAAGGTTAACGTCAATGGTGTCTCCTAAGTTAGCTGAGTCGAATCCTTTGAATTCAACCAACTTGGCTTTAGGAGCCGTGTTTGATTTTTTGAAATGACCTTTCAATGCATTGGGGGTGTTTTTCTCTTTGCGAGCACCGAATCCCAACTGAACTGCATCGTAACCATCCCTGTCTTGTGTTTTGACTTGCGTCACAACACAAGGACCAGCTTCAACGACTGTGCATGGCATTGATTTGCCCTCAGCACTGAAGATGCTAGTCATCCCGATTTTGCGTCCAATAATTCCTGGCATATACTAGTTGTTAAAAATTACACTTTGATTTCTACGTCAACTCCACTAGGAAGCTCCAACTTCATGAGGGCATCTACTGTCTTAGAAGAACTGCTGTAGATATCCATCAAACGCTTGTAGGCACACAATTCGAATTGCTCACGCGCCTTTTTGTTCACGTGTGGTGAACGAAGTACGGTGTAAATTCTTTTGTGTGTTGGAAGTGGAATAGGACCACTTACCACAGCACCTGTAGACTTAACTGTTTTTACGATTTTCTCTGCTGATTTATCGAGCAAGTTGTGATCGTAAGATTTTAATTTTATTCTGATTTTTTGGCTCATCTGCTTAACTTTTTATGCTTTGACTTAACCTTTTGATTTTGCTACTACGTCTTCGGCGATGTTTCTTGGCGCTTCAGCATAGTGTGAAAACTCCATTGAAGAACTCGCACGACCTGAAGTAATGGTACGCAATTGCGTTACGTAACCGAACATTTCAGATAATGGAACATCAGCTTTTAAAACTTTAGCACCATTGCGGTCGTCCATTCCTTTCATCATACCGCGACGACGGTTGAGGTCACCAACGACGTCACCCATGTTTTCTTCTGGTGTAACGACTTCTAATTTCATGATTGGTTCGAGTAGGATAGGGCTACATGCTTTCAAAGCTGCACGGTAGGCCATTTTCGCACACAATTCGAATGATAAAGAGTCGGAGTCGACGTTGTGGTAAGAACCATCTAATAACTCAACAACTAAAGCGTCGATAGGGAAGCCTGCTAGAACACCATTTTTCATGGAGTCTTTGAAGCCTTTTTCAACTGAAGGAATGAATTCACGTGGAATGTTACCACCTTTAATGCTATTGATGAATTCGAGACCTGTTTTCTCTTCGTTTGTTTGCGCTGAAATTTTAACGTAGATATCGGCGAATTTACCGCGACCACCTGTTTGTTTCTTGTAAACTTCGCGGTGTTCGGTTTTGCCAGTGATGGCTTCGCGGTACGCTACTTGTGGCGCACCTTGGTTCACTTCTACTTTAAATTCACGCTTCAAACGATCGATGATGATTTCAAGGTGAAGCTCACCCATACCGGAGATGATCGTCTGACCAGTTTCTTCGTCAGTGTTGACGCGGAAAGTTGGATCTTCTTCTGAAAGTTTTGATAAACCAATAGAAAGACGGTCGGTATCAGCTTGTGTTTTAGGCTCAATTGCCAAACCAATTACTGGATCCGGGAAGTCCATAGACTCGAGGATGATTGGTGCATTTTCAGCACAAAGTGTATCTCCAGTTTTGATGTCTTTAAATCCTACAACGGCACCGATGTCACCAGCTCCTAATTCAGGAATTTGGTTTTGTTTGTTCGCGTGCATTTGGAAGATACGAGAAATACGCTCTTTGTTGTCTGAACGTGTGTTCAAAACATAAGAACCTGCTTCGAGTTTACCAGAATATGCACGAACGAAACACAAACGACCTACGAATGGGTCAGTTGCAATTTTGAATGCAAGTGCAGAGAAAGGTTCGTCGTAAGATGGCTTGCGCGTAACTTCTTGGTCTGTTTTAGGGTTGATACCTACAATGCCTTCAACATCCATTGGCGAAGGAAGGATTTCCATAACCATGTCGAGCATAGCTTGTACGCCTTTGTTTTTGAATGAAGAACCACACATCATTGGAACTACTTTTCCAGCGATGGTTGCTTGACGCAATGCATCTAGGATTTCGCGTTCTGTCAAAGAGTTTTCGTCTTCGAAGAATTTCTCCATGAGGCTTTCGTCGAATTCGGCAACTGCTTCGAGTAATTCTGAACGCAATTGACGAGCTTCGTCGATGATGTCTGCAGGAATTTCTACTTCTTGGAAAGTCATTCCCATGTCGTGCTCATTCCAAACGATACCTCTCCAGTTGATCAAGTCGACCACACCTTTGAAGTTGTCTTCTTCACCGATATTGATTTGAAGTGGAAGCGCGTGGCTACCCAACATTGTTTTTACTTGGCGACAAACCATAAGGAAGTCTGCACCTTGACGGTCCATTTTGTTCACAAAACCAATACGTGGAACGTTGTAGTTATTAGCCAAACGCCAGTTGGTTTCAGATTGAGGCTCAACGCCGTCAACTGCAGAGAACAAAAATACCAATCCATCAAGTACGCGAAGGGAACGGTTTACCTCTACGGTAAAGTCAACGTGTCCTGGGGTATCGATGATGTTGACGTGGTATTTCTGACCGCGGTAGTTCCAATCTAGGGTAGTAGCAGCAGAAGTAATGGTGATACCACGCTCTTGCTCTTGCTCCATCCAGTCCATAGTGGCAGCACCGTCGTGAACTTCACCAATTTTGTGGCTTACACCGCCATAATAGAGGATGCGTTCAGTAGTAGTGGTTTTACCAGCGTCAATGTGAGCTGCAATACCAATATTTCTTGTGAATTTTAAATCTCTTGACATTGCTTAGAATCTGAAGTGTGAGAATGCTTTGTTAGCTTCAGCCATGCGAAGCGTATCTTCTTTCTTCTTGAAAGCAGCACCTTCTTCTTTAGAAGCGGCGATGATTTCAGAGGCCAAACGTTGAGCCATAGTTTTCTCGTTGCGTTTGCGTGAGTAACCAATTAACCATTTCATAGCCAATGATGCCTTGCGCTCTTCGCGAACTGGAGTAGGGATTTGGAAGGTAGCACCACCAACACGACGCGAGCGTACTTCTACACTTGGCGTAACGTTTTCGACTGCTTTTTTCCATGTTTCGAGACCATTTGCGTCTTCGATTTTCTTTTCTACGATTTCTAATGCTTCGTAAAAAATACGGAATGCTAAACTTTTTTTACCGTCTAGCATGAGGTTGTTCACAAATTTAGTGACAACTACTTCTTGAAATTTTGGATCTGGTAGGATCGCAATTTTTTTCGCTTTTCTTCTTCTCATGATGTCTAGCTTTTAATTATTTCTGCTTAGGACGTTTTGTACCATACTTGGAACGACGTTGGCTACGACCTTGTACTCCGGCTGTATCCTCTGCACCACGAACGATGTGGTAACGGACCCCAGGTAAATCTTTTACCCTTCCTCCGCGTACAAGTACTAATGAGTGTTCTTGAAGATTGTGGCCTTCACCACCGATGTAAGCGTTGACTTCTTTTCCATTGGTCAAACGTACACGCGCTACCTTTCGCATGGCCGAGTTCGGCTTTTTAGGAGTTGTCGTGTACACACGAACGCAAACACCTTTGCGTTGTGGACATGAATCAAGCGCAGCAGACTTACTTTTCTTCACTACCGCAGTTCTTCCTTTGCGAACTAATTGTTGAATAGTTGGCATAAAATACTCTTGTTTTTAATAATAAATAATAACCCCCAAACGCACTTTGAGGGGTGCAAAGATAACTATATATTTTTATAAACCAAGACCGTTTGAAAAATATTCGGCTATTTATCGCCTGATTTTCAAAAATAAAGCGAATCGTTTAGCGATCCTCGGTTTTTATTTTGCTTGGTTATTTGAGTTGATAATAAGAATGTGGTTGTAGATTTCCACCAAATTCTAAATGCAGCCCTGGATAATAATTCCCATTTGATTTTTGGTATTTACTTAACCTTTTTTGGAAGTTGAGTTCGCGGGCCCAAGTTGTGAGCGCGTCGTATTCTTTACCTTTTAGGTTGTATGTTTCAATCGTATTGAGGCACAATATGATTTGTTTGACTTGATTGGCGTAGCAATCGGCTATATCTTGTTCTTTGATGAGTTTGATGCAGTCGCTCACTTGCGCATCGAACTCAGCTTGCGTAACGGTTGGCGATTGATCATTAGCGGTCATGCGCGTTAAAAAGTCAAAACCACGCTCGCTTTTCTTCAATATAAAGTTCTTCCAAAATAAATCGTCTTGGATCACGTCTGCTTCGCCATCCCAGTTGCTGATTTTGTTGAGGTGTGAATGTGCACAAGTGAGTAGTGAATAGTAGTCTTTGTAAGGTAAGGCTCTGAAATAATGCCAGTCATATAGGTCAAATGTTCCGGCTTCATTTTTCATGAGTACATAGAAGCGGAAGTCTTCGTTGGTGTAATAATAAGTGCGTTCTGGATCGATGCGGTAATTGAAAAGAACAGGATAGATAAAAATGGTTTGCTCGGGGTTAGAAAGCAGGTAGTCCTTAAGAACGATAGGTTCTTCATACTGCCTGTAGTAGTCGTTGAGGTCCTCTGGCGTCAGGCGTTGGTAGAAGTTGTTGTATTGGCTCGAGTCGTTTTGCAGTACCTGATTCAATACTGGTTGTATGTAGGTTTGGATCAGTTGTGTGCTCGTTTTTGATTGGCTTACGCGGCGCAAGGTACTTCTTGAGTTATCTCGTTCTAGGTCGTCTTCATTGAAAAAGTAAGCCACCCAACGCTCTTCGCTGTAGGCTAATTCTGGCAATGGAGAAAGCGCAGAGGCGTAAAACTTATTTTTATAATAGGCTAATGCTTCTGTGAGCACTGTTCTTTCTCTTTCTTGAGTTACTATAACTTCTCCATTTGTGTTGAATTGAAGGCCCCAAATTTGAACTGAATGCGTTTGGATCGCTGGGTAGTCTTCAGGGTTTTCGACATCTGGAACATATGAATCATCTGTCTCTTGTGTGTAGACCACAAATTTGGTTTGGTTTTGATTTGCTAAAATGCCTTGAATGGCTGCAATTGAAAAATCTAGGGGCAAGCCAATTACTTTTTGTTTCAATTGGTCAACGCGCTCTTGCACATAGCGCGCTGTATCCATGCCGAGCGCAGCCAGCTTTGTTTCAATGAGCTGGTTGAATTGCTTCTCAGAAACGAGGTTTTTATTCAAATTATAGAGTACTTCATTGAGCCAATCTTCCATTTTGACTTCGTCGTAAAAACGCTGCCAAAAGAAAAACCATTGTGCCTCTTCTCGTTGCTCTTCTAAAATGCGACCGGTTGCACAAGAGAAGTGTTTGGTTTGCTTTGGCGCGCCTGGCTTGGTTAAATCGGTAATATCCAAATCTATGGATGTTGTGGATGGGCTAACCACTAAATTGCGCAGGGTAATTTGAATTTTTGCCGCGCCGAGTTCTTTTAAACTGCTTTCTTGAAGACTCGCATAAATTTGCACATTTTCAAGGCCACGGTAAGCTTTGAAAAGGCGGGTTAGTGGTGCATAAATAGGGAAATAATCTTGGGGGTTTTCTGCCAACTTGATGAATAAGTTCAGTCTTGCTTGTTTTTCTAAATCCAAATCTTTTGATTTAAATTCGCTATTTCTTTGCGCTTCTCGGATATTTTTCATTTCCTTTTGCATCAGGCGTTCAGCTTCATCGAGCATTCCTGCGCAAAGCGGTTCTGTAATTTGCTGTTTGCCTTCTGTTGTAAACAAAATATGAATGGCGTCTTGCGAGTAGCTGAAAGTAGCAGTAAGAATGGAGAGCAGAAATAGTAAGGTTTTCATGGCTTTATTTTTTTTCTTTGGTTAGTTGAGTTGATAAAAAGAATGTGGTTGTAGATTTCCACCAAATTCTAAATGCAACATTGGGTAGTAATTGTTATCAAACTTCTGGACTTTGTTCAATCTTTTTTCAAAATAGATTTGCGTTGCTAAGGTCGCTAATTGCATTTCATCTTTGCCTTTCAAATTGAAGGTTTGAATCGTGTTGAGGCATAGAATGACCTGTTTGAGCTGATTTGGGTATAAGTTGGCAACATCTTGTTCGCTAAGTACCTTATAGCAGTCTTTAACTTGGGCCTCAAATTCCGATTTAGAAACTTTTGGCGATTGATCTTTAGCTGTGATCATCGTTAGGAAATCAAATCCACGGTCACTCTTCTTCTCGATGAAGTCATTCCAAAAAGCTGGGTCATTGATAAAATCAGACTCTCCATCCCAATTACTGATCTTCATGAGGTGCGAATGAGCACAGTTCAACAAAGAATAATAATTCTTGTAGGGCAGCGTGCTGAAATAATGCCAATCGTAAAGATCGTAGGTCCCCAACTCATTTTTGAGGAGCACATAAAATTTGAAATCTTCATTGGTATAGTAATAGTAGCGGTCTTGTTCTAAGCGGTTTTGCAACAACACAGGGAAAATGAAAGCTGTTTTTTCAGGGTTGGAAATGAGATAGTCCTGGAATATAGTAGCCGGTATTTCCTCTTCAACATAGAAATCATAATTAATATTTGGGGAAGTACGTTGGTAATAATTAGTGTATTGACACGAGTCTGGAGCTGTTAATTCTTTGAGATAGGGTTTGATGTAGGTTTGAATCAGGTCGCTACTTTCCTTTGATTGGCTCTCATATTTTAATAAATTCGTGTAAGTGTAAGGACCGCCTTCGTCAAAAAAGGAAGCAACCCATTGGGTTTCATTATAATTGAATTCAGGGGCTGGCGTAAAAGCAGCACTGTAAAACTTGTTGAGTTGGGTTTTAGTTTGATCTTGGGTAATATTGTTGTTTTCATAAATTCCGTAGTGTATTTCACCATTTGGATTGAACTTGTATAACCAAGCAGTTAATTCAAATTGTTTTACCGTGTCTTGGTCGAATTCATAGTTTGGACTTTCCCATGAAATTGGCGATTCTTTAGAAAGGGTGTATACTAAAAATTTATTTTGATCCTTACTCATGAGAATGCCTTGCGTTTCTTCAAAGTTGATTTGGTTAGTTGAAAAACCAGTGAGCTTATTTTTTAAAATGGCAACACGCTCTTGAACATAAGTTGTTGTATTCATTCCGAGTTCGCTTAATTTTGCGTCAAGGGCCTGGTTGATTTGCTTTTCAGTGATCAATTTGTTGTTGATTTTGTAGAGTTCTTCTGAAAGCCATTCAGACATTTCAGTTACTTCATAAAACTGCTGCCAAAAGTCATACCATTGTGTTTGCGCTGCTTGATCTTGTAAAAGGCGCCCTGTAGGGCAAAAGAAACGATTGGTTTTTTTTGGTGCATTGCTATTTTGAAGGTCAATGATATCCATTTCCAGAGAGGTCTGAGAAGGATTTATTACCACATTTCGGATATGAATTTGAATGCTCGGTGCAATGAGTCCTTTAGTACTGACTTCTTGCAGGCTAGGGTAAAGATTTCGTAGAAAGATTTCATTGTACGAATCAAAAATGAATACAATTGGATAAAAAACGGCAAAATAGTCCGTGGGGTTTTTTGCTAACTTTTCAAGGACAGCTAAACTTGCCTTGTCGACTAAATTGCCTTGTTTTACATTGAAATCTCTACTCTTTTCGAATTCTTTGATTTGGGCCATTTGTAACTTCATCAAATTTTCAGCTTCCTCGATCATGCCTGTACAAAGTGGTTCGGTGATTTTGTAATTTCCTTCTGTTGTAAACAAAATATGAATGGCGTCTTGCGAGTAGCTGAAAGTTGTAGCAAGAATGGAGAGCAGAAAAAGAAATGATTTCATGAAAGGAAAAAATGGTTTGAATATTGGCGTCAAAGTAACGATTTTTGAAAACAATAAAAAAGGAACCCGTATGAGGATTCCTTTTCAAATATGCATTTTTAGAACACTTACCTATAAAGTGTCGCTTTCACGGCCTTCACAATGCGCTCTACGTTAGGCAAAGCTTCGTCGATGAGCGTTGGTGAGAAAGCAAATGGGGTATCGGTTTGGGTAACGCGTTGTACTGGTGCATCTAGGTAATCAAATGCATAGCGTTGGAGGTGGTAAGCGATTTCGGAAGAAATGCTTGCCAAAGGCCAAGATTCTTCTACCACTACACAACGGTTGGTTTTCTTGATCGATTCAACAATAGTTCCGTAGTCAAGTGGGCGAATGGTGCGCAAATCGATGATTTCTACACTGATGTTTTCTTTGGCAAGTACATCGGCAGCTTCTTGGGCTACTTTGATGATTTTACCAAAGGTAACTAAAGTGATGTCGGTACCCTTGCGTTTGATGTCTGCAACGCCGATTGGAATGATGTATTCGCCTTCAGGTACTTCGCCTTTGTCGCCGTACATTTTTTCTGATTCGAGGAAAACAACCGGGTCGTTGTCGCGGATGGCGGCTTTTAGAAGACCTTTTGCGTCAGCTGGGTTGGATGGTGTAATGACTTTCAAACCAGGAACGTGTGCATAGAATGCTTCGAAACTTTGAGAGTGCGTAGCTGCTAATTGGCCAGCAGTACCGTTTCCGCCGCGGAACACAATAGGGCAACCGTATTGACCTCCCGACATCTGAAGCATTTTAGCTGCAGAGTTGATGATTTGGTCGGCTGCAAGAATGGCGAAGTTCCAGGTCATGAACTCTACAATAGGGCGCAAGCCGTTCATGGCGGCACCTACTGCAATACCTGAAAAACCAAGCTCGGCAATTGGCGTATCGATAATGCGTTTTGCACCAAATTCGTCGAGCATCCCTTGAGATACTTTGTAAGCACCATTGTATTCGGCAACTTCTTCTCCGAGCAAAAATACGCTTTCATCTCTGCGCATTTCTTCGGACATGGCTTCTCTAAGGGCTTCTCTGAACTGTAGGGTTTTCATAGTGTCATTTTTACAATTAGCAAAATTACAAATAAGTCAGAAACTATAAATGCTTATGCTACTTTAAGTGTTGCAATTTTTGATTTGCCAAATTGTTGGGTGGCGTAGTCTAGATTGACAGATAAGGATTTTTTGGATGAACTCGGCAGTTCGAACATAGCGTCGGTGAGGATGGCTTCACAAATAGAGCGCAAGCCACGCGCACCCAGCCCAAATTCCATGGCTTTTGTAACGATGAAATCGAGTACTTCTTGATCGAACTCTAGCTTGACGCCGTCGATGTCAAAGAGCTTGGTATATTGCTTGACCAACGCGTTTTTAGGTTCGGTTAGAATGCGTTTGAGGTCGGCTTCTTTGAGTGGTTCTAGGTAGGTGAGCACAGGAAAGCGACCAATGAGCTCTGGAATGAGACCAAAGTTTCGGATGTCGGTAGGGGTGATGTATTTGAGCAGGGAATCTTGCTCTATACTTTGCTCATCTGCAGACGAAAACCCAATGGTTTGACGGTTGACCCGATTGGCAATGAGTCTTTCGATGCCGTCAAAGGCGCCACCGCAAATAAACAAGATGTTTTTGGTGTCAATGGAAATCATTTTTTGCTCTGGGTGCTTGCGTCCGCCTTGTGGTGGTACGTTGACGGTTGCACCTTCTAGTAATTTGAGCAAAGCTTGCTGTACGCCTTCGCCAGAGACATCGCGGGTAATGCTTGGGTTGTCGTTCTTGCGGGCAATTTTATCGACTTCATCGATGAAAACAATTCCCATTTGAGCGTTTTCTACGTTGTAATCTGCTGCTTGCAGGAGGCGAGACAAAATGCTTTCGACGTCTTCGCCTACATAACCCGCCTCTGTGAGAACAGTGGCATCTGCAATGCAAAATGGCACATTGAGCAACTTCGCTATCGACTTGGCAAGTAAGGTTTTACCTGTGCCGGTGCGGCCAACGAGAATAACGTTAGATTTTTCAATCTCGACTTCATTTTCGGTGGTTTTTTGCTTGAGTCTTTTGAAGTGGTTATAGACCGCTACCGCCAATACTTTTTTGGCGTCTTGTTGGCCAATGACGTATTGGTCGAGATGCGCTTTGATTTCTTGTGGTTTGAGCAAGTTGAGCCCTTGGAAAGCAGCGCTAGTGGCGCTTGGCGAAAGGGTAAGTTCTTCTTGTACAATTTTACTCGCTTGGTTGGCGCAGGAATCGCAGATATGACCGTTGATACCGGCAATCAGCATATTGACGCCAGAGCGCGGCGAACCGCAAAATGAACACGTTGTTTCTTTTTTAGCCATGTGTTATTTTGGATTGCGCAATAAAACTTCATCGACCATTCCGTAAGCTTTTGCTTCTTCGGAGGTCATCCAGTAGTCGCGGTCGGAGTCGGCCCATACTTTATCGAAGTCTTGTTTAGAGTGTGTAGCGATGATGTCGTAAAGTTCTTTTTTCAACTTTTGAATTTCACGAGCTGTGATTTCGATATCTGAAGCCTGACCTTGTGCACCGCCGAGTGGTTGGTGGATCATGACGCGCGAGTGCTTGAGCGCACTGCGTTTGCCTTCTGCTCCTGCGCAAAGGAGTACAGCGCCCATAGAAGCGGCCATTCCTGTGCAAATGGTAGCCACATCAGGACGGATGTATTGCATGGTGTCGTAAATACCCAAACCGGCGTATACAGAACCACCAGGAGAGTTGAGGTAAATTTGAATGTCTTTTTTGGCGTCAACTGACTCTAAAAACAAGAGCTGTGCGTTGATGATGTTGGCGACTTGGTCATTGATGCCCGTGCCGAGGAAAATGATGCGATCCATCATGAGGCGCGAAAAAACATCCATTTGGGTCATGTTCAAAGGGCGCTCTTCAATGATGTAGGGAGTCATGGAAGACTCGATATAGTGATCCACGTTCATGCTGCTGATGCCCATGTGTTTGGTGGCGTATTTGCGAAATTCGTTGCTGTCCATCTTTTTTTATTTTAGAGTCTCAAATTTAGTGATAAAGGTTGGCTTTCTGCTTTACTTTTTTTCAAAAAAAAATCCTGAACGAATTCAGGATTTCAATAGGGTTAGAAGGATCTGCTTATTTCACTAATTCGATGAAAGAAGCGTCGTTCATTAATTTGATAAACTCGCGGTCTTTGCTCGCTTTTTCTTTGAGAGCTGCATTTTTAGCAATTGCTGTTTTCAATTTCGCAACTACAGCGTCTGCGCTTGCACCGCTTCTTGCCTCGATGATGGCTTTGAGGTAAGCAAGTTCTGCTGTTTCTGTTAGGCCAGCGCTTGCTTTTTTAGCTGCGTCAAGTTTGTTATTCAAGATAAGCACAAGTACTTTATTGTAAGAATCTTGTGTGAGGTTTTTTTCAGCAGCTGCGTAGTTGCCATCCATGATGTCTAGGACAGCTTGGTTGTAGTTGTATACACTTGTTTTGGCAGCGCCTAAGAGTTTTTTGGTAGCTGCGCGGTTGCCTTCTAAGATGAGGCTAGCTGCCAAATTGTTTTTGGTTACCAGAATGTCTTTGAGCTCGTTGGCTTTTTTGAAAGATTTTGCAGCGTCTTTGGTGTTGCCGAGTTCAAAAAGTGTAGCGCCAAGGTTGGTGTGGGCACGGTGGTCAGTGGCGAAGTTGGTCGCTGCGATACCGTAGATGCGCGCTTTTTCGTTTTGGTCAGTTGTGAGTTTGCCTGCAGTGAACAATAATTCTTCAATAGAAAGAGCGTTCGGGTTTTGAACGCTGGCTGCACGGAGTTCGTCGTCGGTAAGGCCGAATTCAGTGTACTTGACTACGACAACTGCACGGCGGATCATTGGGAATACATCGCGCTCAAGTTCTGTGTAGGCTTTACCAAGATTGACCATGTCTTTTTCGCGTTGTTCTGCGTCTTTGGTCATTTCGAGGATGCGGATAAATAAGTTTTTGTCGGCCTCCGGAATTGTTGTGGTGGCTGCGAGTTGGCTTTTGAAACCTTCGAAGTCTTCACCAAACTTAGCCAATGCATAAGCGTTGGTGTCTGCGTAGGTAGCAAGTTTTGCTTTTTTCATGAGCGCGATGAGCGCAGTGCGTGCAGCAACCGTACGATCAGAAGAGAGGTTGTCGTTTTTGGCGACTTCACCGTCTGGAGAAGCATAACCGTTGATTTCGATACCTGTAATTTTGATTTTTGGGTTGGTTTGAGCTGCTTGCATCCAGGCCATTAGAGCGAGGATGTCTTGGTCTTTGGCTTCAGTAGCACGAACGTCTGACTTTCCTTTTTCAAAGTTGAAAGTAGCTGTCGTAGTTTTGTCAAACTGACGAACCAAAGCGTCTTGCTCGGTAAGTACTTTAAAGGTCTTGTCGACGAGGTAAGGCGTGATGATGGTAGCGTCGGCAATTTTGGTTTCAGGTAAAGCACCTTTTTCTTTGGTTTGCTTATAAAGTTTACCTGTAATGATGAGGTCTGCAGCTTCCATTGATGGATCGTAGGCCAATGTTTGTTCGAATGTTGCGGTGCCGCCGGTTTTGAAATCGATGGTGGTGCCGTTTCCGGTAACCTTAGAGCCATTAACATACCATGTTCCTACTGCTGTAGAGCCGATTTTTGGTGTGATTTCAGCTTTCGCCTTTTTTTGAATGCCTTTCTCAGGAACATTTACGGTGATGCTTACTTTCACGGAGTCTCCGTGCATTTCAAGTGGATTCGGGTTCACTGTGTAAGTGATGTCTTTAACGAGGTCGCAAGATGCAACAAAAAACGCCGCTGTTCCGATGAGTAAGGTTCCGTTTAAGCGAGTGAAATTCATGAGTTTAATTTTTATGATTCCTTGCAAAATTAGGGAATAAATTTGATATCCTTATTTTTTGGGTCCAAGAACTTGAATTTTCTAAAATTAAAGCGGATTAAAGTCTAAATCCAATGATTGGAGTGGGATCAAGACGAAATCGCGGTCTTGGTAATGGGGGTGAGGTATTTGTAATTCAGGGATTTGGATGCAAAGACTTTCGTAAAAGATGATGTCGAGGTCGATGCAGCGGTCTTCGTAGTGCGCTGTATGCTTGATGCGCCCCAATGTTTTTTCGATGGCCTGTAATGCTTTTAAAAGCGCGTAAGGGTTGAGGTCAGTCAGTAAGAGCAAGCAACCATTGACAAATTCATTGTCCGATATAAATCCTTCCGGCGCACTGCGGTAATAAGGCGAGACCTGAACAACCTTGCCACAATTTTGTGAAATTGCGTCGATGGCTTGTTGTATGTGTCCTTCTCTGTCGCCCAAATTAGAGCCAAAAGCGATGACTACCCTGTTGTTTCCGCTTATTTCCATTTAAAACTGTGCACGAGTTCTTGTAAATCTGACTTCAGGTATTGCAAAGTGGGCCGCAGTGAATCGTAATTGGGCCTGCAATTGAGCAAGACCTCTCCGCGCAGAAAGTGTTGGGTAGAGTCTGTGAGGTAAAACTGAAAATTAGTAGCCACATTGCCTTTGAGTTCGAAGAAGGTGCCGTATACGCGTTTTTGAGGCGCTATGATTTGTTCAAAGTCAATTTTGTCGGCCATGATTTTGTGCTCGTCTACTTTGTCGTTGGCAAAATTGATGATTTCAGGCAAAGAATCTTTGGATGGAAAGCGCAAGTAATACAAAAATAGGGTGCCGTTGAGTGGGCCTAAATCGATTTCTTGCACGCTGTAGTTGTTCTTGGATTGCTCAAATTTCTTTGGCATGAAAGCATTGGCCAATTTGAACTTGAAATCGTTGGGGCTGGTATAGTTGCGGTAGGCATGCGCCGGGAATTCAGTGCGCAAAAATGTACTGGGTTTTGGAACGGGCTTGTCCTCTCCACAGGCCGTGAGGAGCAACAAACTCAAGGAAAAGAAGAGGAGTTTAATTTTCATCTATGCAGACTTTTACAGATTTAACGCGTTTTTTGTCAGAAGATTCGACGATCAGTTTGAGTGGCCCCAATACGATGTATTCATTGTTTTTGAGGATCCTGCCGGCAACTTCAATGACCAATCCGCCAAGCGTTTCAGCCTCACCGCGTGCGTCTTCAATAGTGTTTTCATGCTGCTCGCCAATGATTTTGAGTAAGTCGTTGAGCGAGGTGCGGCCTTCGAACAAAAAGATGTTGTCTGCTTGTTTGGTGTACTGAATTTCGGTGTCGTCAAATTCATCGGTGATGTCGCCAACAATTTCTTCGAGGATGTCTTCTAGGGTAATGATGCCACTCGCACCGCCGTATTCGTCTACAACCACCGCCATGTGCATTTTCATGTTGCGAAATTCTTGCAAAAGGTCATTGATTTTTTTGTTTTCTGGAACGAAATACGGTTTTCTCAAGACCTGAGCCCAGTCAAAATCGGCGGGCTGCTCCAAATGATGCAACAAATCTTTGATGTAGAGAATGCCAATGATGTTGTCGGGGCTCTCGCTAAAAACAGGAATTCGGGAGTAGCCAACCTCGATGATTTTGTTCAAAACCATCGCAAAATCGTCTTCAGCATCGATGTCTTCTACTTCTACGCGCGGCGTCATGATCTCTGAGGCTTCGGTTTTGCCAAAGCGCACAATGCCCTCTAGAATTTTGTGTTCTTCGAGTGATCCGCCATCTGTTTTGGTCAGCGCAACGGCTTGTTCGAGTTCGTTTTGGTTAATTGTTGCGCCTTTGTTGCCCAGTTTTTGAATGAAGTTCGTGCCCCAAACCAAAATGTGCTTGAGCCAAGAAACCGGCGGCATCTTGCTGATAAAGCGCAGCGGATAGGCGGTGAGCAAACTGACTTTTAAAGCGTTGCGATTGGCAAAAATCTTAGGAATGACTTCCCCAAACAACAACAATAAAAGCGTAATGCCAATGACCTCAATGACAAAACGCCAAGGTGCAAATTGGCCCTGCGGCGGAAAGAGGTCGTTGAGGACAAAAGACGATAAAATGACCACGCCAACATTGACAAAATTGTTGAAAATAAGAATGGTAGCCAAGAGTTCTTGCGGCTTGGACAACAGCGTCAAAATGAGTTTGGCTCGTGCCGACGGATTGGCTTTGATTGCGGCGTTGTCTTTGGGCTTGAGCGAAAAGTAAGCGCTTTCTGAGCCCGAAGCAAAAGCGGACAGCAAGAGCAGCAAAAGAATAATCAAGAGGTAAAGATAGCTTGCATCGCTAATTTGGAAATGAAAATCAAAAAGCGACGCTTCGAGACTCGGAGGTTCTATAGCTGAGTTCATGGTTTAAAAGGGGAGGTCGTCGGCTGTGTCTGAGGCCAAGCCGCTCATGGGTGTAGGGTTATTGGGTTTTCCTTCGTTGCCGTAGTTGCTCGGGCGTTCTGATTGTTCGGCGCGGGTCAGGATCGTGAGCTCGTCGCCAACAACTTCAGTTGCATAGCGCATTTGCCCTTCTTTGTCTGTCCAGGATCTTTTTTTGAGTTTGCCCTCGACATAAATTTTGCTGCCTTTGCGCAGGTATTTATCTGCAACTTCGGCAAGGCCACGCCACAGAACGATGTCGTGCCAATCGGTGATTTCTTTCTTTTCACCGCTTTGTTTGTCGGTGTAATTTTCTGAGGTAGCCAGTGGAAATGACGCCACTACAGCACCATTTTCTAAGCGTCGGACGTCGGGGTCTTTGCCCAGGTTTCCGATTAAAATAACTTTGTTGACACTGCCGTTCATTTGATATTTTTCAATCAATAATAGTTATTTTTTTCGAATCGGACGTTTTTTCGCACTTTTTGCTGGCTGATTTGCGGCGATTTCCATGCACTCGGCCAAACTCAAAGTTTCTGGTTTGCAGTCTTTTGGTAGTTTGAAATTGTCTTTGCCAATCTTGAGGTAAGCACCATAGCGGCCATTGAGCAACTGTACGTCTGGGTTTTCGTCAAAGGTTTTGATGAGTGCTTTTGCGGCTTCCTCTTGCTTGAGCGTGTCTAGTTCAATAGCGCGTTCAAAGCTCATAGACATCGGGTCTTCTTCTTTCGGGATCGAGCTAAAACGCTTGCCCACTTGCACGTAAGGACCAAAACGACCAATGTTGACGCGCACTACTTCGCCGTTGTGTTCGCCGAGTACTTTTGGCATTTCAAAAAGTTTGAGCGCTTCTTCTAGCGTGATGTTGTTGATCGATTGGTTGCCCTGGAGCGAGGCAAATTGAGGTTTGAGGCCGTCCGATTTTTCGTCGCCAATTTGGATCATTGGTCCAAAACGACCAATGCGGGCAATGATTTTGCGACCGCTTTTCGGGTCTGTCCCTAGTTCGCGTTCGCCAGTGGCACGCTCTGAGTGCTCGAGTGTGTTTTCTACAGTCGAGTGAAAAGGACCGTAAAACGACTGCAACATGTCTGTCCAGTTGAGTTGGCCATTGGCAATTTCATCGAAAGAAGCCTCTACCTTGGCCGTGAACTGATAATCTAAGATTTGTTCAAAATTGGCGACCAAAAAGTCCGTGACCACGATGCCGATATCGGTAGGGGAGAGTTTGTTTTTCTCTTTGCCGGTGGTTTCAGATTTTTCTAATTCTTGGATGCCGTTCGGATCCAAAACAAGTTGAGCATATTTGCGAATAGCACCTTCGCGCTCTTGTTTTTCGACGTAGTTGCGCTTCTGGATGGTAGAAATGGTCGGCGCGTAAGTGGAAGGTCGGCCAATTCCTAATTCTTCGAGTTTTTTGACCAAAGAGGCCTCAACGTAGCGCGATGGCGGACGGCTGAAACGCTCTGTTGCGGTGCTTTGTTGTAATGTCAAGGCTTCTCCAGCTGTCACTTTAGGTAAAAGACCTTCGGTTTCGTTGTTTTCTTCGAGTTCATCGTCTAGGCTTGCCGCTAGATAAACTTTCAAAAAGCCGTCGAAAATCAAGACTTCGCCTTTGGCTTGAAAATAATAAGGGCTGCTGAGTCCTTTGATTTTGATAGTTGTTCTTTCGAGTTGCGCATGGGCCATTTGGCTGGCAATGCCGCGCTTCCAAATGAGTTCGTACAAACGTTCTTCGTCGCGTTCAGCTTGGATGTTTGGGCGTGTAAAGTCGGTGGGGCGTATGGCTTCGTGGGCTTCTTGTGCACCTGCACTTTTGGTGCTGTATTTGGTGGGTTTGGAGTAAGCTTCGCCGTAGGCACTGATAATTGCGCTTTTTGCCGCGTCAATTGCGGTTTGCGATAAATTGACGGAGTCGGTACGCATGTAGGTGATGTGTCCTGCTTCGTAAAGTCTTTGGGCAACGCTCATTGTTTTGCTCACCGAAAAACCGAGTTTCAAGCTGGCTTCTTGTTGGAGGGTAGAAGTGGTGAAGGGCGCTGCCGGGCTTTTTGTAGCTGGTTTTTGCTGCACGTCTTCAACGGTAAATTTGGCGGTCTGCGCTTCTGTCAAGAGTTGCAGCGCCGCTTTTTTATCGGAAAGTTGCTGGTTGAGCTCCGCATTGAGCACGCCGTTTTCCGATAAAAACTGCCCTTGCACGCGGTAAAATCCTTCGGTATTGAACTGATTGATTTCGCGTTCGCGCTCCACAATCAAGCGCACTGCCACAGACTGCACGCGGCCTGCAGAAAGACTCGGACGCACTTTTTTCCAGAGTACCGGAGAGAGTTCAAAACCAACGATACGGTCTAGTACGCGGCGTGCTTGTTGTGCATCGACGAGCTCTTGATTGATTTGTCTTGGGTTTTCGATGGCGCGGGTTACGGCTGTTTTGGTAATTTCGTTGAAAGTGATGCGCTTGGTATCTTTTTTCTTGAGGTCTAGTGTTTCGTACAAGTGCCAAGAAATGGCTTCTCCTTCGCGGTCTTCATCGGTCGCGAGCCATACGGTGTCGGCGGCTTTGGCTAATTTTTTAAGTTCGGCAACTACTTGTTTTTTGTCTGGGCTCACTTCGTATTGAGGTGCAAAACTTGCTTCGATGTCAATTGCGATGCCTTTTTTTGCGAGGTCTCTGACGTGGCCGTAGCTCGACTTCACAATGAAGTCTTTACCGAGGTAGCCCTCGATGGTTTTTGCTTTTGCAGGAGACTCGACGATAACAAGATTTTTAGCCATAAGGAGAATTTGGGGACAAATGTAAAAGGAAAACAGTTCATAGCTCAACTTGTTTGATGCATTTTTCTGCGGATTTTTCCTTAACCTATGGTTATATTTTTTTTAGGTTTCGAAACTTCCTGTGCTGCCAATTTGTCAGTAGTTTGAATTTGCCCTATTTTTGCAGTTCAAGAAAGACGATGGAATACGAAAACAAAGTAATAGACGAAGCGCTTCAAGGCACCGCCCTCGATTTGCCAGCTCAGGCCAATTCAGACGCCAAAAAATTATATTTAGAAAGTTACGGCTGCCAGATGAATTTCTCAGACAGCGAGGTGGTGGCTTCCATCCTTTCAGATCAAGGTTACCAAACTACCCGCAACATCGACGACGCCGATGTCATTTTGCTCAACACCTGCTCCATTCGCGAAAACGCTGAGCAGCGCGTGCGCAACCGCCTCACTGAGTTCAAAATCAAAAAAGAACGCAATCCGGAGTTGGTGGTTGGCATTTTAGGCTGTATGGCCGAGCGCCTCAAAAAGAATTTACTCGAAGAAGAAAAATTAGTCGATTTAGTGGCGGGCCCAGACGCCTATCGCGACCTCCCCAACCTCATTGATGAAGTAGGAACGGGTCAAAAAGCGGTCAACGTCTTGCTTTCTCGCGACGAAACCTATGCCGATATCTCACCAGTGCGCCTAGATTTAGGCGGTATTGCTGCGTTTGTGACCATCATGCGCGGCTGCGACAACATGTGTTCGTTTTGCGTGGTGCCTTTTACCCGAGGCAGAGAGCGCTCTCGCGATCCGCAAACAATTGTAGCGGAGTGTCAGGACCTATTTGACAAAGGTTACCGCGAAGTGACTTTATTGGGTCAAAACGTAGATTCTTACCGTTGGAACATCAGCTCAAAAGGCGAAATCAAAAACGCCGACGAGCCCACTACTAATTTTGCACAACTCATGGAAATGGTTGCGCATGTGTCTCCATTGCTGCGCGTTCGCTTCAGTACTTCACATCCCAAAGACATGACCGATGAGGTCTTGGAAGTAATGGCTAAATACGAAAACATTTGCCCATATATTCACCTGCCTGTGCAATCGGGTCATACCGACGTGCTCTACCGCATGAACCGCGGTTATTCTCGCGAGTGGTACCTCGAGCGCATTGCAGCCATCAAACGCATCATTCCGGGTTGCGCCATTTCTACAGACATCATCACTGGTTTTTGTGGCGAAACCGAAGAAGAGCACCAAGACACCCTCAGCTTAATGGACTTAGTGCAATACGATTTTGCCTATATGTTCAAATATTCTGAGCGTCCAAAAACGCTAGCCGAGCGCCGTTTTGCCGACGACGTCCCAGAAGAAGTCAAGGGTCGTCGCCTCAACGAAATCATCGAGAAGCAATTAGCTCATTCCTTGGCTTCCAATCAACGCATGCTGGGCACGGTCCAAAAAGTACTCATCGAAGGCAAATCCAAAAGATCAGATGAGCAACTCTGCGGGCGCACCGGTAGCAACGTCATGGTCGTTTTCCCGAAACTTCATTTTGAAAAAGGAGACTACGTCAATGTCCGCATCAAAGACTGCACTTCAGCTACTTTGATCGGCGAAATTGAATTATAAACGCTAGTTCAACAACATGGATGTTCAGCAAATCAAACAGAGATTCGGCATCATTGGCTCGGCACCTTTGCTCAACCGCGCCTTGGAAATCGCCATGCAAGTGGCCCCAACCGATATCTCCGTACTCGTTACTGGCGAGAGCGGAACGGGTAAAGAAATTATCCCGCAGGTAATCCATCAGCTGAGTGCGCGCAAACACGGCGAATACATCGCGGTCAACTGCGGTGCAATCCCGGAGGGAACGATAGATTCCGAATTATTTGGCCACGAAAAAGGATCCTTTACAGGTGCACAAGGCAGTCGCCAAGGCTATTTTGAGGTCGCGAACGGCGGTACCATCTTTTTGGATGAGGTCGCCGAACTACCCATGCAGACCCAAGTGCGCTTGCTGCGTGTCCTAGAAACCGGCGAATACATCCGCGTGGGCTCTTCCAAGCCGCTCAAAACCAATGTGCGCGTGGTGGCTGCCACCAACGAAAACATGCAAAAAGCAATTGCGTCGGGCAAATTCCGCGAAGATTTATATTACCGCCTGAGCACCGTTCCCATTCCGCTGCCGGCCTTGCGTCAGCGCGCCGAAGACATCCATTTGCTTTTTAGAAAATTTGCCAACGACTTTGCCGACAAATACCGCATGCCGGCAATCAAACTCACCGACGCCGCAGTCGAACTCTTGCTCAGCTATCCTTGGCCAGGGAATATCCGCCAGCTTAAAAATTTAGTTGAGCAGCTTTCCGTCATTGAAACGTCGCGCCAAATTGATCCGCTTACGCTCAATGCCTACCTGACGCCCATCACCGAAAAGAGCAGTGGCCTACAAATCAACGATCAAAGCCAAGATTCGATATCAGAAAGAGAACTCATGTACAAATTTCTTTTTGACATGAAAAAAGACCTCACCGAGCTCAAAAAATTAGTCATCGACATCGCAAGCGGCACCCAAAATATCAATTTAAGTGCAGATCAATCTGCTGCTGTTTCTAGACTATATCAAGAAGTTTACGAAGAGCCTAGCAACCCAACGCGCATCTTACCAGCACCAAGTGTTCATGTTGAGTTGCCTACTGTGTCCCGAACACCCGACCTCGACGAATACGAGGCTCACATAGAACTCGAAGAATCCTTGAGCCTAGAAGACCGCGAGCGCGAGCTCATTCAAAAAGCACTCGAGAAGCACCGCGGCAAGCGCAAATATGCGGCCCAAGAACTCGGCATCTCCGAGCGCACGCTCTATCGCAAAATCAAAGAATTTCAATTAGCAGAATGAGGCGCTGGATCTCCTTTATTTTAGTCGCCTTTACCCTGAGCGCCTGCTGGCCCGAGAGTTTTTCCTTTCGAGACAGCGGCGGTATGGCACCAGAGTGGGTCAGTTTCACCATTCAAAATCTAGAGAACACCGCACCCAATTGCCCGCTTTCATTTGCGCCCTTACTCACCGAACAACTCAAAGATGGCGTGCAGAACAACACGCGTCTTGTGCTCAACACCAAACAAGGAGCAGGTGAGGTGAACATCGAAGGCGCTATTACAGGCTATCAAGTGCAGCCGGTTGCCATTCAAGGCGCAGACAACGCCAGCAGCAACAGACTCACCATGACACTCGCGCTCAAAATCAAAATCAAAGCGCCCAAGGACGAAGAATGGCAACTGGTGAGCACGCGTTTTGCCGATTTCTCCTCGTCTAGTAATTTGGCCGATGTCGAGCAAAAACTATTTGCAGAGATCTCCGATCAAATGGTACAAGACCTCATCAACAAGTTATACAGTAATTGGTAATTTAGCACCGTGTTAAGTAAAGAACAACTTCATTCGCAAATTGCCAATCCATCCCTGTGTTCGGGCACTTATCTTTCTGACCTAGAAGATCTACAGGTCACATACCCCTACGCCACTAGCTTTTCCATTCTCTATCTCAAAACACTCGCCAAAGAACAAGATGTTCGGCTTGCCAAAGCCCTCGATCAAAAAGCTTTCGCCATTCAAAACCGGATGGTCCTCTACGAATTGCTCAACGAGCGCTTGCAGCAAGAAGTTCTTGAGGTCAAAATGCCTGTAGAAGAAGAAATTGTTCAACAAGAGGAAAAAGTTCTCGAAAAGGAATCGGTGGTCGAAGAAGAAATTGTTCTTGAAGAGGAACCGGTGGTCGCGCAAGAAGAAGAGGTAATAGGAGAAGAAGAGGTCATAAGAGAAGAAGACATTGTAGAAAAAGAAGCTGCAGCTCCAGATGAGCTCGATCAATTGTTGCGGGCAAGCCTCATCAACTCGGCTTATGTCGATATTACTTATACCGAAGAGCTCAAAACACTCGACCAACAAGAACAGGAGCCTGTTGTGCCGCCTGTGGTTCAGCAAGTAGTGCAAGCGCCAACGAAGGAGCCATCTCAAACCGAGCGCTTTACTTTTTCGCAATGGTTGCATCATTCAGAAGAGGCCAATGACGAACAGCAAAAGGAGTACCTTAGCATCGCCAAACCCAAACAAGATTTTTACTCGCCAGCCAAAAAAGCCAAAGAGAGTTTGAGTTCTGATCAAATACCTGTTTCGGAAACCTTAGCTAAAATTTACGCGATGCAAGGCGCAGTAGCCAAAGCAATTGGGGTTTATGAGCAATTAATTTTGCTTAATCCGGAAAAAAAGAGTTTCTTTGCAAATCAAATTAAAG
>JBEEKN010000034.1:0-29778 GCA_041168605.1 Bacteroidota bacterium
GAACCAGATGTCAATTTTGGTCTTTTCGACGATGGTTTTGAAAGGAATACCCAATTTAATGGCATCGTAGATGTGAAACAAGCGATTCCAACTCGCAAATTCGAGGGAATTGAGGATCTCGTTTTGGTTGGTCAGTTCTTTGCCATCGGCGCCGAGACCATTGCGGTTGATTTCTAGTGACTGACACGCTTTTTGCAGCGCCTCTTGGAAGCTGCGGCCAATGCCCATGACCTCACCTACGGACTTCATTTGTAGCCCTAGCTGGCGGTTGGTTCCGGGGAATTTATTGAAGTTCCAACGCGGTATTTTAACAATAACGTAGTCTAGGGTTGGTTCAAAAAGAGCTGAAGTGGTTTTGGTAATTTGGTTGCTGAGCTCATTGAGGTGATAACCGATGGCCAACTTGGAGGCAATTTTGGCAATTGGATAGCCTGTAGCCTTGGAAGCCAAAGCAGATGAACGCGATACCCGCGGATTGATTTCAATAGCGATGATATCTTCGTTGTTGTCTGGAGAAACTGCAAACTGCACATTACAACCTCCTGCGAAGTTGCCGATCGAACGCATCATGTTGATGGCCATATCGCGCATTTTTTGAAAGGTGGTGTCGGAGAGGGTCATGGCCGGGGCCACGGTGATGGAGTCTCCGGTGTGGATGCCCATTGGGTCGAAGTTCTCGATAGAACAGATGATCACGACGTTGTCGTTGGCATCGCGCAGGAGCTCGAGTTCGTATTCTTTCCAGCCCAAGAGTGCTTTGTCTATCATGACCTCGTGGATCGGTGAAAGTTGCAAGCCGCGCTCGAGGAGGTTGTCAAATTCTTTTGGTTCGTGCAAGATGCTTGCCCCTGAGCCGCCTAAAGTATAAGACGGGCGAATACAGAGCGGGAAACCAAATTCTTGCGCGATTTCTTTGCCTTCTAGAAAAGACTTTGCTGTTTTTTGGGGCGCCATTGGCACGCCAATTTGAAGCATGAGTTCGCGGAAAGCTTCGCGGTTTTCGGTGATTTCGATGGCGTTGATGTCTACGCCGATGATGCGCACGCCGTATTGTTCCCAGATGCCCATTTCGTCGCACTGAATGCAAAGATTGAGTGCTGTTTGGCCGCCCATGGTTGGTAAAACGGCGTCAATTTGATGGTTTTGAAGGATCTTGACAATGCTCTCAGGCTCTAGTGGCTGCAGGTAGACGTTGTCTGCCACCACTTTGTCGGTCATGATGGTTGCCGGATTGGAGTTGATGAGTGTGACTTCAATTCCTTCTTCGCGCAGCGAGCGTGCTGCTTGAGAACCAGAGTAGTCGAATTCACAGGCTTGACCAATTACAATAGGACCACTACCAATAATGAGAACGGATTTGATCGAAAGATCTTTAGGCATAAGGGCTTCAATTTACTAGTTTCTTTGAGCGAAACCTTCGCTGCAAATTGAGCACAAATTTAAGTTAAATTCGGTCGATAGCGGCAATTAAGCAGGATTGTTTTTTAACAATCTGAGCTGCCAATGTTAATTAAATGACAATCAAGCGCAATGACGCGAGATGAATTGAAGCGCAAAATGATTGAAGACCTCTGCTTGTTCGTAGTTGACCACATGGCCACACTCGGGCACAACGTGTAGCTCCGACGCTTTGTCTTGAACCACGAGTACTTTCACGGGATTCAAAAACATGTGATCTTGCTCGCCCATCACATATAAGGTGGGGATGGTTTCGGGAGCGGCATTGATGCGCGTAAGGTAGGCAGTGAGCCGAGCGGTGAGCTTGAACCAACGCTGAAATTCTTTGTCCATCACTTTTTTAGCCTCATTGACAAACAAGTGACGTGATTCTTTGTGATTGGCCCGCGGCATCATGATGCGCGCCATGAGTTGATACAAAGACATTTGCGGCAAAAAGCTGTAGAGCATGCGGCCCATGCGCAAAATGAGGCGCGAACGCACATTGAGTTTGGTGACGGCTCCGGCAAAAATCATGCTTTTGACTAAATCTGGTCGTTGGGCACGCAATGATTTGATGACAATAGAACCTAAAGAAACCCCCACAAAATGTGCTTGCGCAATCCCTTTTTGATCGAGTAGTGCGACGACATCAGAAGCGATGAGTTCAAAAGAATATTTTTGCTTGGAAGTACTTACCTTTTGGCTTTTGCCATGACCGCGTAGGTCTAGCACCAATACGTTGTGGCGCTCACAAAAATCTTTGAGTTGTTTGTGCCAAATAGAGGAGCTCCCCCCTGCCCCATGGACAAACACAACCCATTGATCAGAGCTGCGGTGCAAAAAAGACTTGGAGTAGAGCATGTGCAAAAATAAAAAAACACCCGTTCAAAACGGGTGTTTTCATGAATTATATAAATAAAGTGGCTTATTTATCTTTTACTTCTTCGAAGTCTACGTCTGTGACTTCGTCTTGAGCTGAACCAGCACCGGCATCAGCACCCTGGCCTGAAGCGGCACCTTGATCGTTAGAAGCATTGTACATGTCTTGTGACGCTGCACTAAATACTTCGTTAAGGCGATCCATAGCCGGCTGAAGATTGGCCATATTTTTGGCTTCAAACTCAGTTTTGAGCGCTGCCAAAGCATCTTCGATTGGTTGCTTTTTATCGGCAGGGATTTTGTCACCGTATTCTTTCAACTGACGCTCGGTTTGGAAAATAAGAGAGTCTGCTTTGTTGACCATCTCGGCTTCTTCACGGCGTTTGTTGTCGGCGTCAGCATTGGCTTCAGCCTCAGCTTTCATGCGTTGGATCTCTTCGTCAGACAAACCGCTTGAAGCTTCAATTTTAATGGATTGGAGCTTGCCAGTTCCTTTGTCTTTGGCAGAGATATTCATGATGCCGTTTGCATCGATGTCAAAAGTAACCTCGATTTGTGGCACACCGCGCTGTGCTGGCGGAATGTCAGTAAGTTGGAAACGACCAAGTGTTTTGTTGTCGTTGGCCATGGCGCGCTCACCTTGCAATACGTGGATTTCTACAGATGGCTGATTGTCGGCAGCTGTAGAGAATACTTCAGATTTTTTGGTTGGAATGGTGGTGTTGGCATCGATGAGTTTGGTGAATACACCGCCCATTGTTTCGATTCCTAAAGAAAGTGGAATGACATCTAACAACAAAACGTCTTTGACTTCACCTGTAAGGACACCACCTTGAATAGCGGCACCAACAGCAACTACTTCATCCGGATTCACTCCTTTAGAAGGCGCTTTACCAAAGAAACGCTCAACGGCTTCTTGGATGATTGGAATACGTGTAGAACCACCAACGAGGATCACTTCATCGATGTCTGATGGCTGCAAACCAGCGTTTGAAAGCGCTGAACGGCAAGGCGCAATAGTGCGCTCCACGATGCTGGAAATGAGTTGCTCGAATTTAGCGCGTTGCATAGTGCGCACTAAGTGCTTAGGAATGCCATTGACAGGCATGATATAAGGCAAGTTGATTTCTGTAGAAGTTGTAGAAGACAACTCGATTTTAGCTTTTTCTGCAGCTTCTTTCAAGCGCTGTAGGGCCATTGGGTCTTGACGTAAATCAAGGCCTTCTTCGGATTTGAATTCTTCGGCCAACCAAGAAATGATGGCTTCATCGACGTCGTCGCCACCTAAGTGGGTGTCACCGTCTGTAGCCAATACTTCGAATACGCCATCGCCTAATTCTAGGACAGAAACGTCGTGGGTACCGCCACCGAAGTCAAAAACAACGATTTTTTGGTCGATGCCTTTTTTATCTAGACCGTAAGCGAGTGCTGCTGCAGTTGGCTCGTTGATGATGCGCTTGATGGTAAGACCAGCGATTTCGCCTGCTTCTTTAGTAGCTTGGCGCTGTGCATCGTTGAAGTATGCTGGTACAGTAACAACTGCTTCAGTGACTTCTTGCCCGAGGTAGTCTTCTGCTGTTTTCTTCATTTTTTGAAGGATCATGGCAGAGATTTCTTGTGGAGAATACAGTCTGTCGTCTATTTTGACGCGCGGCGTGTTGTTGTCTCCTTTCACTACTTGATACGGCATGCGCGACACTTCTTTAGAAGATTCGTCGAAGCTTGAGCCCATAAAGCGCTTGATAGAAGAGATGGTTTTGGTTGGGTTGGTGATGGCTTGTCTTTTGGCGGGGTCACCGACTTTGCGTTCGCCGCCCTCTACAAATGCAACAACTGAAGGTGTGGTGCGTTTACCTTCTGCGTTGGCAATGACAACTGGTTCATTGCCTTCCATGACCGAAACACAAGAGTTGGTGGTTCCGAGGTCGATTCCGATTATTTTTCCCATTTTATTTTTATTTTTGATACTAGGGTTTGTCAAGTATTGTGCCAGCAGAAAAAAGCAAGTTATTTATGACATTTTGATCCATTTCACCCGTTTGCAGATGTCTTTTTGTCAGTTTTGCTGACATTGGTAACATAGGTTACGTAAATACACTGATAAAGCTTGTAACTTTGGTTTATGATATTTGGAAAAGGAACAAAAATGTATAGCATTGCCAAGATGAAATGTCCGCAATGCCACGAAGGTCAATTCTTGGTTTCACACCCTTACGATTTTAAATATTTGGGCGATGTCAAGAAGGAATGTGATGTTTGTCATTTGAAATACGAACGCGAACCCGGTTTCTACTACGGGGCCATGTACGTTTCTTATGCATTAGGCGTTGCGCTATTTGTAACCATCTGGACTTCCTGCAACCTCTGGTTTCCGTGGTTGAGCGCCTGGAGTCAAATTGGTTTGGTGGTATTTTTCACCATCGTGTTGTCTCCATACTTGTTTGCCCTCTCTAAAATCATTTGGGCCAATTTCTTTATCAGCTACGACAAAGATGCTAAGGGCAGAAAGTAAATTTGAAATGTTGCAGGCCCATTTGGGTTATGTGCTAGAAGCGGCTTTGCTCGAAGAAATGGCCGAGGTGGCCAAAATCAGAGAAACGGCCACTGATGAGGTGGTGGTGCACGTGGGCGATCAGTTACAAATGATACCGATTGTCATTGAAGGCTCTATCAAAATTTCCAGAGAAAATGAAAACGGCGACGAATTGCTGCTCTATTATATGGAGGGTGGCGATACCTGCGCAATGTCTCTGCAGTGTTGTACCCGAAAAATCGATTCGCAGATCAAGGCCACCTCAATGGAACCTTCTTTGCTTTTGATGTTTCCTTCAGAATTCATGGAGCGTTGGCTCGACCATTACAAGTCTTGGCGACAGTTCATTTTGGATAGCTACCATACGCGCATGCTCGAACTCATGGAGTCTATAGATGCCATTGCTTTTATGAACTTAGATCAGCGCTTGCTCAAATACCTTTCTGATCAGGCCAAAATTTTGGGAAGTGTGGAAATCAATCACACGCACCAACAAGTTGCCGATGACTTACACTCTTCGAGAGTGGTGATTTCACGTTTGCTCAAACAACTCGAAATCAAGGGTGAGATCAAATTACTGCGCAACAAAATCATCCTTCAAAACTTTTAATCTTTTTTTGATCATAATTTGTTAACTTGTGGTCCATAAACCACTAAAACAATCTATTATGAAAAAACTAGTACACATTTTGTGCAGTATATTACTGCTCGGTGTAGGCTTAAAAATCCATGCGCAGGGTCTTTCTTGTGCTACGGCCCTACCCGTTACGCCCGGTACTTTTACCGCGAGCACCCTCGTGGGTACGCCTTCTCAAGCTACTGCTACAGCAGCTGGTTGGTATGCCTACACACCCACTTCAAATGGTATCTTGAATATCAATTCTTGTAGTGGCGGTTCCGACACCCGTCTTTGGATTTGGTCGGGCGCTTGTGCAGCACTTGCACCGGTTGCCAACAACGACGACTTCACGGGTTGTATTTCTACCGGAACCAACGCCTATGCGTCTAAAATTGAAAATGTCATCTTGATGGCAGGCACCACTTATTATTTCGAATGGGACAACGTTTGGGAAGCAACAGGTTTTACCTGGAGCTTCACTTTTGCTGCGCTTCCTGCCAACAACGATGCAGGGATTACCTCAGTAAGCAACCGCAACACCCGCATTGCGATTTCTCAAGCGAGTTTTGGCATCCCGATGGGCGCTACCGTCAAAAACTTCAGCGGCTCACCACTTACGAATGTCGTGCTGACCACCGAAATTTATGAGTTGCCCAACACCACAACTCCAATTCAGACTTATGCAAGCACGCCTGTGACACTAGGAATTGGCGCCGAGCAAAACATCACTTCAGGTACATGGTCACCGGTTTTGACATCGTCTAAATCTTATCTGATCAAATACATCAAAACGCAAACACAAATTGATGGCGTCACCACAAACGACCAAACCACCCAAAACCTCACCCTAGACTACAACTACACGGCCCGCGACAACAACGTCTTCCAGGTCGCTTACAACTGGTCTTCTACACTTGAATACACACAAGGTGTTGTTCACACGGTTTACGGTGCAGACAACATGACAGGCGCGGCCTACTACATTCAAAGTACCTCCACTACACAAGTGTATACAGTACAAGTATTCCAAGTAACTGGCGGCGTAGTGGCCACAACACCCTTGTACACTTCTGCCAACATAACGGCAAACGGTGCAGGCTGGAAATTCCACACCTTCCCGACAGCTATTCCGGTAACGGCAGGTGAATACCTCATCGCCATCAAAAAAACAGGTACGACATCATTCCCTGTCGCTGGAGACCTCAGTTTGTTTACAGCAGGTAAAAACTTAGTGCGCACAGGTGCTGCAGGAGCTTGGAACCCGGTAGAAGCGTATGGCGTGAGCCCAGCGTTCATGATCAGACCAAAATTCGGCACAGACCCCACAAACGAAATTGCATTCTTGAACAACGCCAACCCAGGTGGGCAGAGTACCAAACTGCATACGCGTCAGTCCTTGAGCGGCAACGACCTTTCTTTCTGGGCAAGATGCGTCAATACAGGAACCGCAACAGCTACAGGTGTCACCATGACCGTCACCGTTAAAGACGCAAGCAACGCGGTTTTATACACGGCAACGAGCGCAGCGCAAGATTTAGCTGCTGCACAAATCGATACTTTCACAGTAGCTAACTATAATGTAACTGCTTTGGGAGCTTACACCATCGACTACGTGTTCAACAACACTGGAGACCAAATTCCGCAAAACAACAGCAAAACAACCACCTTTACCCGCACCACAGGCGAAATGTCTCGCACAGTAGGGGTAACAGGATCATTGGGTGTCAGTACAACAAGTGCGCCGGGTGCCACCAACATCGAATTTGGCAACAACTACACCCTAACCCAAAACGACTACCTTGACTCCGTCATGTTTGTACTCAACCCAGGTACACCAATTGGTTATGTAGCAAGTGTCAATATTTACGGAACCACAGCCAACGCAACGGGCGTAATGGTACCGAACACTACTGCACTCGCCTCTACAGTTACCTACACAACAACTGCTGCAGATAACCTCAACGGCGCTGTAATCAAGTTGCCAATTGCAACGGGTACGCTCAATATGGTGCCAGGCACCTATTATTTTGGTGTTTACCAAGCTGCAGTTGCCACTGGTAACATCCGTTTGGCAACCTCTACAGATTACGTTTCACCGAACACGGTATTTTACCGCTGGACAGGCAGCAACGGCGGAACCTACGCAGCCACTGCTTACTCTTTTGTAGTGAACCCAATCTTTAAATCATGTGTGGCCTACAACCAAACCGTAACCACTACTGCCGCGTCTTGTGGTGCCAATGATGGCGCAGCAAGCATTACCACAACTGGTGGTACAGGAACAGTCAACTTCTTGTGGTCTAATGGCGTTACTGCTGCAAACATCAGCGGCGTAGGTGCAGGTCAGTATCCTTGTACTTTAACGGATATCAACGGCTGCCCTGCAACGGTTAGTGTCATTGTACCAAGTTTGTCTAACCTTACGGTTGCCGCAACCGCACAAAATGTCACGTGTGGTGGTCAAGCTACGGGTAACATCGCGCTCAATGCAAGCCAGGGTGTGGAACCATATACCTACACTTGGACAGGCAACCCAGCAACAACATCAGCCTTGAGCAACGTGCCAGCCGGAACTTACGAATGTACCGTTACAGATGCCACTGGTTGTGTGGTCATCATTTCCAATACCCTCACTGAGTTATCTAACTTAGCTGCAGTAGCGAATGGTACAGACGTACTTTGTAACAGCGCACAAACAGGCAACTTAGAAATCTCAGCTGCTAGTGGTGTGGCGCCTTACACCTACCAATGGACAGGCACCAGCAACACGAGCACATACGTGACTTCAGTGGGCCTAGGTACTTACACTTGTGTAGTCACTGACGCATTGGGTTGTACAGACACGGTCACTACAGTACTTGCTGTATCTGATCTCGCTGCTACAGCAAGCGCATCTAACCCACTTTGCTATGGTTCAGGTACAGGTAGCGTAACCGTAACTGCCACTGGCGGAACAGCACCTTACGCTTACGACTGGGCAGGTTCTACTGCTTCTGGCACTGTACTTTCAGGTCTTAGCGAAGGAAGCTATTCTGTTGTCATTACCGATGCGTATGGTTGTAGTACTTCAGCTTCGGCTAGCGTCAACGAACCAGCAGCATGGTCTGTGAGTGCAGCAGTTACACCTGCAGTTTTTGGTGCCGACGGCGCAATTGACATTATTGTCAGCGGTGCATCTAGCCCTTACACTTACAGCTGGGACAACAACGCCACCACACAAGACCTCACGAACCTCGATGGCGGTACTTACGTTGTCACGATCACAGACTCCGTAGGATGTACTTACACAGATTCTATTGTGGTGAACTCTTTGGTGGGTCTAGAAATCAACAACCTCAACAACGTACAGATTTTCCCGAACCCGAGCAACGGCCAATTCTTCATTGCAAGCCCTGCACTCAATTCAGTAGTACTCTTCAACCAATTTGGTCAGAAAGTAGCATTTGAGTTGTCTACAATGGGTGAAGGTAAATACCAAGTATTGACCAATCAGCTTGCCAATGGCTCTTATATTTTGGAACTCCAAAGTGAAGATGCAGTGGTACGCAAAGCCATTCAGATCATTCAATAAACAGATCTCTTTGAACACTTTAGAAGCCCGGCACTTGCCGGGCTTTTTTTTTTGTAAATTCGCCTTATGAGATTTTTACAAACTTTTGTTATTTTTTGCTTTCTCGGGTCTTTTGATGCGCAAGTGTTGCTCAACGAAGGTTGCAACAAAAATGCTTTCGCTGTTCAAGATGAAAACGGAGACGCACCCGATTGGATCGAACTCTACAACAACAGCAGCTCGAGCATCAATCTTACGAACTGGAAATTAGCCGATCAATTGAACGGACTCAATGCGTGGGTATTTCCAAATCTCAACATCCCTGCCCAATCATTTATGCGCGTTTTTTGCAGCGGCAAAGACCGCTACGGCAGCGCCCCCTTTACGTCAACTGCCAACACCACTAGTTTTCAGCCTGTCGTTAGCTGGAACACACACCCTTTTAGCCAATCGTTTAACTGGGATGGCAGCTCGAATATCATCGTCAATGTTTGTTCTTATAACAGCACTGGTTATACCGAAAATTCTGTTTTCTATCAAAGCGCAACGCCATTTACCTCTTGTGTAGCCAGTTTTGTAGATGGCTCGCCCGCAGCTTGCACCAATAATAATGGCCAAACTTATAATCAAAGACCAAATATCAAACTCAATAATGCCGTCATTGGCACCGGCACCATCACCAACAGCAACACAGACTACCCAGCACCCTACGGCAACTGGTATTGGGGCGCCCGACACCAAATGCTCATTTTAGCCAGCGAAATGCAGGCGGCAGGGCTCAATGCGGGGCCTATTTCTTCGCTTTCTTTTCAGGTAGCCAGCACCAACGGCGAGTTTTATGACTACATCGATATCGCCCTCATTCAGACCTCACTTACCGAACTTGAGTCCGATTTTTTACCCTTGCAAGGACAACAACTCCATACCAACTTTAAATTGGATGGTACCGGCGAGCACGTCTATCTTTTCAATTCAACTAATCAACTCCAAGATCAGCTAGAAATCAGGTGCCCGCAACCAGATATTTCAGTAGGGCGCTTTCCGAACGGCAGCACCAATCTCACCTGGATGAACCCAAGCCCAGGCCTGAGCAACAACGGCAACCAAACCTTTTCTGACACACTCCCCCGCCCGCAAATTAGCTTGGCCAGCGGAATCTACAACGGCTTGCAAAGTGTTCAAATAGCAACGAATATTCCAAATACTGTTGGCAAGCTCGTTTATACCATCAACGGACAAGACCCTACTTTCAATTCTGCCACTTATGTTGGCCCAATATTAGTCAGTAGCAACCAAGTTTTGCGCGCAAAAGTTTTTCCACTTAACAACACGAACCTGTTGCCAAGTGAGCAAGCGGTTGCGACCTATCTTTTTGGGATCTCACACACTACGCCGATTCTATTGGTCAATACACCCAACGAAAACCTTTTTGGTGCTACAGGTATTTTCGACAACTGGTGGACAGACTGGGTCAAACCCGCATATGCTGTGCTCTTAGACACCGGGCAAACCCACCCCATATTGCACCAAACCAAAACAGCATTGCGCATGGATGGCGGAGCAGGCGGCAGTCGTTCACAGCCACAGCACTCTTTTCGCTTGAGCTTTACGCACGGCACTTTCGGAGACAAAGCTATTGCTTTTCCACTTTTACCAGACAGACCAAACAGAACGCTCTACAGCGACATCTATTTGCGCAACGGCTCCAATCAATACCTCAACTTGCCTTACAAAGACGCCAGCCAAGTTCGGATGATGAGCGAGGGTTCGGCCAATTATTATTCGAGTTACCGCCCCGTGAGTGTGTATATCAATGGCGCCTATTTTGGGCTTTATGAACTGCGCGAAAAATACAACCAAGAGTACTTTGAGCAGCACGACTTCGCCACCCGAGACTCCATTGAGCTCCTTTCCTTGAGTTATTGGTACAACTTAGTATTGCGTGCTGTAGAAGGCGATGTAGACAATTTTTGGTCAGACTACAGCAACTTCAATGCCCTCGACCCGTCGTCGCCCACTTATTGGCAAGATGCCGACCAATATTTTGATCTCAAGCACTACACCGATTACATCATTGCAGAGTCCTGGATGGGCAATGTAGACTGGCCGGGCAACAACATCAAAATTTACCGCTCAGATGCCAGCCAAAAGCGTTGGCGCTTTGCGCTCATCGACCTCGAATTATCGATGCAGCCCAACGGCTGGACCAACTGCACAGACAACCACATCGCCTACATGATGGGGCAATCCGAAGACAACCCGTATATCAATATCTGGAAACAAAGCATTGAAAATTTGGCTTACCGCAATTATTTCATCAATCGTTTTGCCGACCAAATGAATACGAGCTACCGCCAAGAACAACTCCTTGCCACCGAGCTGTCATTTTACGAATCAATGCTACCCGAGATGCCGCAGCAATTTGCACGCTGGGGCGACCCCAACAACATTGCAGCTCAGATGGCTACCTTTGAAGAAAACCACAATATTTTTAGAGATCAGCTCCTTTGTCGCTCTACATTTGTGTTCAACCAACTGCTCGCACAATTCAACCTGACCAAAAAAGTACAAGTCAGTCTGCAAGTATACCCTGAAATGGCGGGCCAGATCCACCTCAACACGATCCAGCCAACGAGCTATCCTTGGTCTGGGACTTATTTTGATGGCGTACCGATTTACCTGCAACCTGTTGCTGCACCGGGCTATGTATTTTCGCATTGGTTGCCCGCGGCAAATATCTTGGATAGCTTGTCAGATAGCCTCGAAGTGTATGTCAATCAGAGCAACCAGACTTTTACAGCAGTCTTTAACGTGATACCGCTGCCGCCGGACCCACCTTATATCGAATTCAGTGTGCAGCCCAACCCGAGCAATGGCTTGTTTTCTATCATCAGTACCAATAAAGATTTAGCTAAAGATTGTCAGTATGTCGTTTGCGATTTACAGGGAAGAGTCATTCAAAAAGGACCGATTTCGGACACTTATGAAACAAGTCTAGACCTGACGGCACAACGCGCAGCTATTTATTGGTTGCGTATCTACAAAGGAGAGGATGTACTACAAACTCTCGAGCTGCTGAAATTTTAAGCTAGCACGCGTCTTACTTGACGTTGCCAAATGCAGCAATTGCCTCATAAGCAAGTAGGTTTCCGCTAGCGATGGCCGCCTTTAATTGTGTGAATTTTTCTTTTTGACTTGGGTTGGCAAGGAATTGTTGTTGCAAGAGATCTGTGTGTAATTGTTCAAATAGCAATAACTCTTGTTCGGTGCGCTTGCGGTGCAGGGCCCCATTGTGTTGCATGTGCACAAAAAAGGACTCAATCTGCGACCAAAGTTCGGTGAGACCTAAGCCCGTGAGGCCTGAGGTGCAGAGTACGCGCGGTTGCCATTGGTCTGGTCTTTGGCTAAATACATGGAGTGCGCCTGCATATTCTGAGCGTGCGGCTTTGGCTGCAGCCTCATTTGCACCGTCGGACTTATTGATCACAATGGTGTCGGCGAGTTCCATGATGCCGCGCTTGATGCCTTGCAGCTCATCGCCAGCGCCGGCCAACATCAACAATAAAAAGAAATCGACCATGCCGTGCACGAGCGTTTCTGATTGCCCTACGCCTACCGTTTCTACTAAAATGATGTCGTAGCCAGCAGCCTCGCAGAGCGCAATCGCCTCGCGGGTATTTTTGGCGACGCCTCCTAGCGTGCGGCCTGCGGCGCTCGGCCGAATGAACACGTTGAGTTCTTGGGAGAGGCGCTCCATGCGGGTTTTGTCGCCGAGGATGCTGCCGCCTGTGCGCGAAGAAGACGGGTCTATGGCCAAAACAGCCACTTTGTGCCCCTGCGCGACCAATTGGAGCCCGAAGTTTTCGATGAATGTACTTTTACCAACACCCGGTACACCTGTTATGCCAATGCGCTTGGCGACGTGGGCGGATGCAGGCAGGGCGCGTAAAAGTTGTTGGGCGAGGAGTTGATCGGAGGCTTTGCTGCTTTCGATGAGTGTAATGGCTTGCCCTAAAGCGGCGCGCGAGCCACTGGCCAAACCTGCAAGCAAGTGCGTTTCATTGCGCTGAGCACGCTGATTTTTGCGCGCTTCTAGCCAGCGGTCTATATGGTTTTGCTCAGGATTCAAGGAGTTGTTTGAGGGCCGCCATGGCCTGACGAATATTTTGCTGTAGCGCAGGCAAACCCGCCTCTAGCATATAGCAGGGGGCGGTAATGATGCGGTTAGGGGCATCGATGCAAATTTCTTGGATCGTGCAGTCTAGTGTTTGAGCGCCTATAGCTTGCAGACCTTCTTGAAAATCGGAAATATGATAAGGTGAGGGTGCATTTGTGCTGCCAATGGTAAGTTGTTGGCCAATGGCCATGTCTTCGAAGGCTAAGGCGAGCAAAACGGGGCTCACGCAAAGCGCAACGATGGGTTTGCCCACATTGTACATATTGACGAGCAATAACTTGACGTCTGAGCGAATTTGAGCATTTGGCCCTTCAAAAGCCCAACTTGAAAAGTTTTTGGCGCTACCAAAACCACCTGGAATCACGAGCGCATCGAGGTCTGCTGGAACGACTGTTCTGATTTCGCGGATCTGGCCGCGTGCAATACGAGCAGCTTCTTCGAGCATATTGCGCGTTTGGGCTTGCTCTTGGCCATTGAGGTGGTTGACCACGTGGTGCTGAGGAGCATCTACGCCAATGCAAATAGCCTCATAGCCTATACTTTCGATTTCGAGCAGCGTCAGGACTGCCTCATGGATTTCGGCACCGTCGTAGACGCCAGCTCCGGATAATAAAACCCCGATTTTCATGCGTTTTTTTGAACTAATTTACGGTATAATTCTTCGTATTGCGGCAAGATTTCAGCTAAATTGAATTTTTGTGAGGTCTGAAGTGCGCCGACTTTCATGGCCTGTAAATTGGCCGGATCTAAAATATCAAGCACATATGCTGCCATTTGATCGGTTTGCCCTACATCGGCAAGATAACCAGACACACCATGGATATTCACCTCCGGAATGCCTCCCGTATTGGAAGAAACAACTGGTACACCTACCGCCATGGCTTCAAGCGCTGCCAAACCAAAACTCTCTGTTTCTGAGGGCAATAAAAAGACATCGACAATTTCTAAAACGTGAACGGTGTCGCGGACCTTACCTAAAAAGATGACGTCCTGACACAAATGTAGTTCTCGGCACAAGCGCTCACAGGCATAGCGATCTGGGCCGTCTCCTACTAAAATGAGCTTACAATCTTTTTGCGCGCGCACTTGCGCAAAGATGCGAATGACGTCCTCGGTGCGCTTGACGGGTCTGAAATTGGAAATATGACACAAGATAGGTTGCTCGTCTTGGGCGTATTTACTTCTGATGTAAGCGCGTTCGGCACCATGCGGAGGGCTCGGCGGCACAAAATTGGCAATAACTTGAATATCGGTGCTCACTTTGAAGTGCGCTAGGGTATCTTGCTTGAGGCTTTCAGAAACAGCGGTAACTGCATCTGAATGATTGATGCAAAAAGTAATGACGGGCTCAAAGGAAGGGTCTTTTCCGACCAATGTGATGTCGGTACCGTGCAAAGTGGTGACAAAAGGAATGTAAATCCCTTCTGCTTTGAGGATTTGCTGGGCCATAAAAGCAGCTGATGCGTGCGGAATGGCATAATGCACATGGAGTATATCTAATTTCTCGTACTTGACAACATCGACCATTTTGCTGGCGAGCTGCGTTTCGTAGGGCTGAAAATCGAAAAGTGGGTAATCGGTAATCGAGACTTCGTGGTAAAAAATATTTTCTCGAAAAGAACCCAAGCGCACCGGCTGAGAATAAGTGATGAAATGGACTTGGTGGCCTTTAGCGGCCAGCGCTTTTCCGAGTTCAGTGGCAACCACACCACTTCCGCCGAAGGTTGGGTAAAGGACGATGCCTATTTTCATTCTTGTGAATCTAATGGGATAAAAAATGTGAGTCTGTAAATGATTGGCAAAATGCGCACCACCTGACCAAATTCATTTTTGACTTTAAAGGTATAACTGCTCCGAAACGGGCTGTTGTCGGCATTAATGACATCGTAAAACAAAGCGGCGTTCAGGCGTACTTTATCGGAAAGTTTGAGGTAAAAACCACCGCCAACCATGAGCGTAGGAGACCAGGGCTTCACAACTTGGAGCGGATTGACAAAACTAAATGGGCTTTTGAGGTACTGGAATTCCATCCCGCCAAAAACGAGGTCTTGGTAGCGGTAATGTGCAAAAACGCCTCCACCCCAGGTGGTCATGTTGCTTTGCACACCTAAGTTATTGGACCAATTGCGTTGAACCCTGAGCGAGGGCCCCACCAAAAGATTTTCGGAGAGCCGAGCGGCATATTTGAGCTCGCCGCCCACAGCGCCGCCCAAATTAGAGAAACCGATGTAAGGCTCTAGACCCAGTTCAGAACCCATGTATTGCAATTGCGCAATTGATTTTGTTGCCAAAAGCAAGGCGATCAAAAAAACCCAGTTTTTCATGATGAGATGTTTGTACAAAGATACAGGATTTGCAGCCACCGCGCTTCTTTGTATCTTTGCAAAAAATTTAGCATGAAATTACTAGACGGACGAGCCACCGCAGCTCAAATTCAAGCAGAATTAAAAGCAGCAGTGCAGTTGCGCAAGCAAGCCGGCCAAAAAATACCGCATCTTGCCGCTATTTTAGTGGGCAACGACGGCGGTTCGGTGTCTTACGTCACGTCAAAAGTAAAGGCTTGCGAGGCCATTGGCTTTGAGAGCACGCTCATTCGCTACGACGAAACCGTCCCAGAAGACATCCTACTCGAAAAAGTAGAAAGCCTCAACCAAGACCGCAGCATCGACGGCTTTATTGTACAATTACCTTTGCCAAAACACATCGATGAGCTTAAAATTACCCAAGCCATTGACCCTAAAAAAGATGTAGACGGCTTTCATCCGCGCAACATCGGCAACATGATCCTCAATTTGCCGGGTTTCTTGCCCGCCACCCCTGCTGGTATTTTAGAACTCATGCGCCGCAACGACATTCCGACCGAAGGTAAAAATTGTGTCATTATTGGCCGAAGCAATATCGTTGGCACCCCGCTATCTATCATGCTAGGTCGCAACAGCAATCCCGGTAATTGTACCGTGACACTTGCCCACTCCAAAACCCGCAACCTCAAAGCGCTTTGTCAAGAAGCTGACATCATTATTGCCGCCATTGGCCGACCCAATTTTGTCACGGCCGATATGGTCAAAGATGGCGTCGTGATCATCGATGTAGGCACCACGCGCGTAGAAGACCCAAGCCGTGAACGCGGTTGGAGACTCGTGGGTGATGTGAATTTTGAAGAAGTGGCACCCAAAGCGAGCTTCATTACACCGGTACCTGGTGGCGTCGGCCCCATGACCATCGCTTCCTTGATGATGAACACCCTCAAAGCCATGGAACTCAAAGGCAAATAAGATGCAAGAATTTCAGATCAACGGTCCGTATATTGAGCTCATTGGCTTGCTCAAGGCGCTCGGCATTGCCGAAACAGGAGGCCACGCCAAAGCAATTGTAGAGGAAGGTTACGTTCTACGCAACGGCGAACAGGAGCTGCGCAAGCGCGCCAAACTTGTCGTAGGCGACCTCATCGAAATAGACGACCTACAGATCAAATTGATCTAAAGCGCAGCCGATTTCAGCATCAAATAAATTTGAGGCTACTTGATAGTCCTGAAATCCTGACCTGCTTTTAAGCGCAACAGCGCTGCATAAATCAGGCGAATACAGTTTTCTACATCTTCTTTTTGAACCATTTCTACCGTGGTGTGCATGTAGCGCAAAGGCAAAGAAATGAGTGCAGAGGTCACGCCTTCATTGGAATATGCAAACGCATCGGTATCGGTACCGGTAGAGCGCGAAACAGCGGCGCGTTGGAAGGGAATTTTCTTGTCTTCTGCCGCGGCAATAATGAAACGCAGCAAATTATTTTGAACTGCCGGGCCGTAGGTCAAGACAGGGCCTTTGCCGCTCTGTTGGTCGCCGTTTTCAATTTTATCCACCATTGGGGTGGCGGTGTCGTGGCACACATCGGTAACGATGGCTAGGTCTGGCTTGATGCGATGCGCCATCATTTCGGCGCCGCGCAAACCTATTTCTTCTTGAACAGAATTGACGATATACAAACTAAAAGGCAGTTGCTTCTTTTGCTCAGACAACAAGCGCGCTACTTCGGCAATCATGAAGCCACCTACCCGATTGTCAAGTGCTCTACCCACATATTTATTTTTATTGAGGACCATAAACTCATCCTCAAATGTAGCGACACAACCCACATGAATACCAAGTGCCTCGACCTCTTCCTTAGAAGCACAACCGCAATCTAGAAAGATGTTTTTCATGCTTGGCGTCTCTTCTTTTTGTTGGCGCATGTGAATGGCTGGCCAACCAAAAACCGCTTTTACGGGCCCTTTGTCGGTATGGATATTGACGCGTTTTGAAGGCGCAATCATGTGGTCTGAGCCACCGTTGCGACGCAAGTAGATGAACCCGTCTTTGGTAATGTAGTGTACAAACCAAGAAATTTCGTCGGCATGGGCTTCAATCACCACTTTATAGGCCTGCCCAGGATTGATCACCGCTGCAACCGAACCATAGGCGTCGGTGAAGTACTCATCGGTGTAGGGCTTGATGTAATCCAGCCACATTTGTTGGCCAGATGTTTCAAAACCAGTTGGGCTCGCGTTGTTGAGGTAGGCTTCTAAGAATTTCTCCGATTTGGAAGTAATGATTTTTTTCATGTGGTTTTATCTGATGAGTGTTACGTTTCCTTTGATGATGTTTTCTAAACCGCCGACGCAAGTGGCCTGCAAATAATAGTCGTAGACATCTGGATCGAGGAGTTTGCCCCGAAAAGTGCCGTCCCAGCCTTCGGTGAGATTGGTGGTTTCCCAAACGAGCTCTCCCCAGCGGTCATAGACGCGAAAGATGAAACTTTCAATGAACGGGCCGCGCACGTAAAGCTTGTCGTTCTGGCCATCTTTATTTGGTGAAAAAGCATTTGGAATGAACACAAACGGCGCCCCACAAATACTGTCAAAAACTTTGATCAGGACGGTATCTGAACCTGTGCACAAGCCATCTGACACATTGAGGGTGAATACAGTTGTTTGATCGATGGTCGCCTGCGGATTGGCTACGCTTGGATTCGACAAGCCTAATGTAGGCGTCCAGGTGTAGGTGAAATTGCCAGAAGGCAAACCCGTGAGTTGGGAACTCGCATTGGGCAAAATGATGGTAGGGTCGGCACTGGCCACCACAGCCAACGGATTGAGCGCCGACACATTGACAAAAATGGAATCTTGGAGCAAGCAGTTTTGAGCGCTCAGTACCTCCACATAAATATACTGACTCGTTGAAATAGCGGCGGTGGCGCTAGCTAAATTAGAAGGCCCAGTGATGGCCGACAGCGGGCTCCAGGCGATGCTTTGGGCTGTGGCTGCGCCGGTAAGCTGCAAATCAAAAGGTGCCTGCGCACAGACCAGATTGGGGCCATTCAAAGAAAAAGCATCGGTGGCAAGCGTCACTTGAACGCTATCGCTCGCACTACAATACGCATTGGAAGCCTGAACATAATACCAAGCGTTTTGCGGGTCTATCAATGTGAGATTGGCTTGCCCGTTGGCATTGAGGGTGTCTAAAAATTGCGCCGAACTCGACCAAATGATGCTTGTTGGCGCACCCACGACGGTAGGGATCAAAAGCGTATCTACAGAACTACACAAAAAGACAGCGGTTGGCGCTGTAATTTGTAAGGTTGGCCCAACTGTAATTTGTAAACTTTGTTGGTCCGTACCTTGACAGATAGAATCTATCACCGTTAAACTGATGGTGTAAGTACCGGGTTGACTATACACAATGGTAGGTTCAAAGCTGGTGCTATCCAATTGGCCATTTCCGAAAACCCAGAGAAAAGAACTGGTGAGCGTTGAGTTATTATTGATCACAAGAGAAAACGGCGCACACCCAATTGAATCCGCAAGCTGAAAACTTGCGATCAAGGGCACATCAAAAGCAATAAAAACAGAATCTTGCGCACTGCAAAAACCATTGCCGGCTTGGCAAAAATACCAACCACCTTGGCTCACCAAAATGGTAGAATCTTGCGGAAGATTCAGGGGGTTGCTGAAGTCATTTTGCTCGGACCAAATAAATTGATTGGCGGTGCCGAGGGTATTTGCGCTGAGTAAATATGGCGAACTACTACACAGATTGATGGTGTCGTTGAGATTGAGTAAAATTGAATCAAGGACCAAAATTTGAATTTGCGCGGTGTCGGTAATGAGGCAAACGCTGTCGGTAACGTAGAGAAAGACGTCGTACTGACCTGGCGTGCTGTACACTACAGTAGGGTTAAAGACTACGCTAGTGGTATCGCCGTTGCCGAAATCCCAGAGATAGGAATCCCATTGGGCAGAAGTATTTTGAAAATCGACGCTGAGGTCTTCGCAACCTTGCACGTTTGAACTACTGAATTCGGCTGTTGGAATGAGCTGAAAATCAAATTTGAAAACCAAGTTGTTGCAATTGCTGCTGTTGTTGGTATTGGACCAAGCGCCTTGAGAAGTCGGGAAGTCGGAATGGCCACCACAACCGCCACAAACAGACTGGTACACCACGCCATTTTTGTCAAAGCGAGAAGTGCCGCCGTCTACATGCTCTTGGGCAATTGCGCCACCCAAATAAGAACCGTAAAGCAAGCCGTTGAAGTTGTTTTGCAAGACCATCAGGTAAAAATCAAAACCGGTGGTTGTTGCTTGAAAAGCGCCAGCCGAAACAGGCATTCCACTCAGTGGCGTCGACTGTAAGATATTGGCGCCCCAGCCCGAAATATAAACGTTGCCGCAGATATCGACCAAGAAGGCCGCTGGCGAAATATTGATCTGACCATTGCCATTGCCAATAACGGTTGAGGCCAAGTTGGTGGTGAGTGAATTGTTGAGTTTCAGGACAAACTGACTACTACCCGGGTTGCTATACGGCGCGTTGTTGACCATAAAACCGCCTCCAACAGCCTGGCCCAACAAGAAAATTTGGTTGTTGCGGTCAACCTCCACAAAAAAGACTTGGTCGTAATTGGGCGTACCGACATAACTCGCTTTTTGAATGGCCGTGCCAAGCGCATTGAGTTTCACGACAAAGCCGTCGGTCTTGCCGCCGTTGTAATTGCTCTGATAAGCCGCAGTGGTGCCCGAAAGGTTGTTGGAGCCCGTGCCTCCTGCAAATAAAATTGCCCCTAAGGTATCGGTCTTGACCGAATAGGCGGCGTCGTCTTTATTGCCTCCGTAAAACGATGCAAATTGCAGCGCCGAAAAATTTGAATTCAGTTTGAAAATTACAGCGTCTTGACCGACTGATTTACTGGCCTGAAAAGGATTTTGGGTGGGGAAATTAGCCGAGCGCGAGCAACTGGCAACCAATACCGAACCAGCGGCATCGAGGTAGATTTCACCCCTGAATTGATCGCCGTAGTTGGTGGTCAGGGAATCATAGGCCGCAACGGTGTTATAAGGCAAACCTAAGGTTCGGTAATTGACCCCATCATTGGCATTCCCTCCAACATAGGTCGAGGCCAACAAATTTTGTCCATTTGCACTCATTTTTGATACAAAAAAGTCAGCTCCTTGTGTACCAAAATATACCCCATTGAAATAAAAATTTGCGTTTGGAGTTCCACCCGCATGTGTCGGCTGAAAGGCACCTGTGGTGGTAGGAAAGTCGGTGCTAGAGGTAGCGCCAAACAAATAAATATTGTTGAGCGAATCGCAAATGAGGCTGTGTGCCGTTTCAGTGCCTTGTAGGTTGTCTCCGCCACCTAAAAAACTCGACCAAAGCATGGTGCTGCCATCTGCAGTGTAGCGCGTGATAAAAACATCGGTGATGCCATAGGCACCCGCAATGGAATTGAAATTGGAATTGGTATCGAAACTCGCCAAACTCGGCAAAGGGAAGTTATTGCCATAGACAATGCCCGCCGCATAAGCCGAAGCATCGTAGCCGTAAGTGGCAGTCATGCCAAAATTGTCGGAGTTGGCGCCATTGTAGGTCGCAAAAACCAATACGGGATCGATGATGAGGGGCAATTGCGCATTGTAGCTCCCGAGCTGAAAACCATAAGTACCGTCGGGATAAAAACGATACGCGCAAGCAATTTGAATACGTTGACCATCTACAATTTGATAAGCGAACAATTGTTGGTCCTGAATTTCACCGATTGCGGTTTTGATTTGGATGCAGTCTTTTTTCAGTTTGACCTCATTTGCACCCGAGTAAGCCCAGCGAATTTGTTGGGCATCTGCGCCCGGAGCAACGTGAAATGTGTATTTATATTGTAATTGCTCGGTGGCCCAAAAGAGGTCTATGCCTGGGTAAAATTGCAGGTATTGCACCTCTTGAAATGCCGCTACCTTACTGGCCCAACGCGTGGAGTCTTGGCCCATGAAAAAATTATAGGTGTGCTGAAGTGGTTTTTGACACTGCGCCTTCGCATCGGGATTCGCACCGATGAAGCGCTGGGCAACGATTGCGCTGGGCAAAGTGGGGTTGTCTAGGAGCGCTTGCTCGTGGTGGGCTTTTTCTAGGGCAGAGAAATCGGTGAGTTGGAATAAAAAGCAGTCTGAGCCCAGCCAAATTTTGGCGGCGCCGTCTTTGGCCATGAGCTGTACGTCTGAGGGCCACTGGCCTTTGTTTTGCACGAATTCTTGGCCCTGAAATTGTGCAAAGGCTGGCCCCACGCAAGCGAGAGCCGAGAAAAGAAAGTACAGGAACGGGAGCAATGCGCGGTTCATCCTCGCTAAGTTAAGCATTTCGACTAATTTTGTAAGAAGCAATTTTCTATATGAACACAACTAATCGCATCTGCTCGCTTTTCAATATTCAGTATCCCTTGATCCAAGGCGGCATGATCTGGTGCGCAGGCTGGGAACTTGCTTCGGCCGTTTCGAATGCAGGTGGCTTGGGCCTTTTGGGCGCTGGCTCGATGTATCCGGAGGTACTCGATGCACAGATCAGCAAATGCAAAGCAAATACCGACAAGCCTTTTGGCGTCAATTTACCCTTGCTTTACCCTAACATTGAGGAGCACATTGCCACGATCATCAAGCACAAAGTGCCGATTGTATTTACCAGCGCGGGCAATCCCAAAACCTGGACTGAGACTTTAAAGAAAGAAGGCATTACAGTGGTGCATGTGGTCTCGAGTGTCAAGTTTGCACTGAAAGCCCAAGCAGCAGGTGTAGATGCCGTAGTTGCAGAGGGCTTTGAGGCGGGTGGCCACAACGGCCGCGACGAAACCACCACGCTCTGCCTGATCCCCATGGTGCGCGACGCCATTCACATTCCGCTGATTGCAGCCGGCGGCATCGGAGATGGCCGTGCGCTGCTCGCCGTCATGAATTTAGGCGCCGATGGCGCCCAAGTAGGCAGCCGTTTTGTGGCCTCCGAAGAATCCAGCGCGCACCAAAATTTCAAGCAAGCGGTTGTCGAAAGCCAAGAGGGCGACACGCTCTTGACGCTCAAAGAACTTACGCCCGTTCGTTTGTTGCGCAACCCGTTTTTTGATCAGCTCATGGCTGCCTATCAAAATGGGGCGAGCGCTGACGCGCTCGCCACCCTACTCGGCCGCGGCCGAGCCAAAAAAGGCATGTTCGAGGGAGACCTCGCGGAGGGCGAGCTCGAAATCGGACAAATTGCGGGGGCTTTCAACGATATTTTGCCAGCCGCCACCATTATAGAACAATTCATCAAAGAATATAACCAAGCCCTTGCGGGCCAACATCCATTTTCACTATGATCGCATTTGAGCGCTTTACGCTTGCCAACGGCCTTCGGGTCTTGTTTCACAAAGAACCCGCTACCCCAATGGCGGTGGTCAATGTGCTCTACGACGTCGGGGCCCGCGACGAAAACCCCGAACAAACCGGTTTTGCCCACCTTTTTGAACACCTCATGTTTGGCGGCTCCAAGCACATCGCAGATTTCGATGCGCCTTTGCAAGCGGCCGGAGGCCAAAGCAATGCCTTTACAAGCAACGACATCACCAACTATTACGATGTCTTGCCCGCCCACAACCTCGACACCGCACTTTGGCTCGAGAGCGACCGCATGTTGTCTTTAGCCTTCACCCCCAAAAGCTTAGAGGTACAGCGCCAGGTGGTGATCGAAGAATTCAAGCAGCGTTACCTGAACCAACCCTATGGCGACGCCTGGTTGCAATTGCGGCCTCTAGCTTACCAAAAACACCCATATCGCTGGGCAACTATCGGCAAGAATATCAAGCACATTGAAGACGCTACCATGGACGACGTCCACGCGTTTTTCAAAAAACATTACCACCCAGGTAACGCCATTTTGTGCATCGTGGGCAATTTTGAGCTCGCCACCATTAAAGAAAAGGTTGCGCATTATTTTGGCAATATTCCAGCACAAGCCAAAAGCCCAAGACAACTCCCTACAGAGCCACCTCAGCAAAAATTCAGGATCAAAACCATCCAAAGAAAAGTACCAGCAGGCTCTTTCTACTTCGCCTTCAAAATGGGCAAACGCCTTTCGGACTCCTACTACCTAGCAGACCTGCTTTCGGATCATATCGGCAATGAAAAAACGGGCATCCTCTACACAGAATTGCAACGCAAAAAACGCCTGGTTTCTGAAATTACAGCGTATATCACCGGTTCTATCGATGAAGGCTTATTCGTGATCACAGGCAAACTCAATCCAAAAAGAACATTTGAAGAGCTCGAAGCCGCTATTTGGCCTGTGCTTGCCCAAATCAAGGACAAAAAAATGAGCAAAAGCGCACTCCAACAGCTCATCTTGAAGTTGCGCACCGCCAAAGCTTTTCAAGACCAAGGCCTATTGAACCGCGCCATGAACCTCAGTTTTTTTGAATTGCTGGATGCAGCAGACCTGCTCAATACAGAAAGCGCGCGCTACGAGCAGATCTCCACTAAACAGCTCCAACAATATGCCCAAGAGCTCCTCGACAAAAACAGGTGCTCTTTGTTGCAAATCCAACCTAAATAACCATGAGCAAAATCTCTTCCTCAGCTATTCTCGATCGGTCTGTTGTACCACCACTGCTGCCCATCGAACACATTTCTTTTGTAGCGCCTCAAATTACGGTGTTGAAGAATGGTGCCAAGCTTTTTTGGCGCAATGGCCTGCAAAATGAAACCAGCAAAATTGAATTGCATTTTGCCGCGGGCTCTGCCACCAATGACCCCCTCACCGCTTCTTTGTGTGCGGGTCTGCTCATCAATGGCAGCAGCACGCAAACCGCCAAACAAATCCAAAAAGCGCTAGACGCCGTGGGTGCGTATTACGACGTTTCCTTGAGTCAGGAGAGTTCGGTCGTAACGCTTTATGCACTCAAAGACCAACTCCTCAAAGCTTATGAGGTGTTTCACGAAAGTCTGTTTACAGCTGTTTTTCCCATCAAGGAAGTCCAAGAGCTGGTGCACAGCCGCCGCCAAAAATATACGGTACAAGAACAAAAAGTCAGTTTTCTGGCACAGCGACAGTTCCAGCGCAGCCTAATGGCAGGCAGCACTTATGCCCATCTGATTCAACTTTCAGACTTCGACCGTGCAGACCGCTTTCAAATTCAGGCTTTTCATGCCGAACATTACCTCAAAGGCCTCAAAAAAGTGTTTCTTGTCGGAGACCTCTCTACCGAGGACCTGAATGGTTTTGAAGTGTTGTTCAATGCTTACGGAAGCGAAATTGCCGAGCGCGCACCCTTTTCATGGCAACCCGAGCAAGGCGCCACGCACATCGAACAAGATGGCGCACTACAGAGCGCACTGCGCATTGGTCGTCCGCTCTTCAACAAAACACATCCCGATTTTTGCACGTTTAGTGTACTCAACACCATTCTCGGCGATTACTTTGGCAGCCGCCTCATGAGCAACATCCGAGAAGACAAAGGCTATACTTATGGCATTGGTTCGCATGTGGTTGAAAATACCAAATTCGGCTATTTTGTGATTGGAACAGAAGTTGGCGTGAGTACCCGAGAAGCCACTTTTCAAGAAATTCAGTACGAATTTGAACGTCTCAAAACCGAATTGGTACCCGCCGAAGAACTCGAGTTGGTCAAGAGCTACCTGATGGGGCAACTGCTCAAAAGCGCCGATGGCCCTTATGCTATGCTCGATCTGTTTGCCAACGTAGAAACCATGGGCCTCGACCTCAGTTATTACGATCGCTACATCGCAGAAATCAAGGCGGTGGATGCGCACAAACTCCAAGAATTGGCCAAGCGCTACCTCAATTGGGAAGAAATGCTCATCATTTCGGCAGGATAGCAACCTTTTAAGGGCAATGCCGTTATACTAAAACAGCAAAAAATACGTTATTCAACGGATGTTCAGGGCACTTATTGTATGGTTATTTCTGCACTTGGCTTTAGTCGGCCACGCCTCTCACGTGATGGGCGGCGAAATCACCTACAAGCATTTGGGCGCTGGAAATTATCAATTTGAACTTGTTTTCTACCGCGACTGCAATGGCGCCGACGTCAATGCCGTCTCGGAATCCTTGCGCGTGTGGAACCACCCTACACTCAGCGTGATCCCTGTTTTGTTTGTTCAGCGCCAAGATTTATCGCCCAGTTGCACGCAAGTACCGGGCGGAGCGGGCCCACTCCTGTGCGGTACGGGCAACAACGGTGGAAACGGCATCGGCGCCATCGAAAAAGTCATTTACCGCAGCGCGCCAATTGCCCTCGGTGGCAACCCGCCTGCACAAGGCTGGGCCTTTACCTACGAAAACTTCTCGCGCAGCGGCGCCCTCACGAACCTAGCCAACCCATCTACCTACGGCATGACACTAGTGGCCAAAATTTTTAATTTGGCCCAACCCGACGACTCACCTGTCTTCAATGAAGACCCTAATTTTGTGAGTTGCGCAGGGCTCCCCTATCAATACAACGCAGCGATCAGCGATGCCAACCTAGACTCTCTTCATTTTGAATTTGGCGTGCCTTACGATCATTTTCCGTCGGGAGTGTATAATCCACCAGCCAATCCGGCACCAATTCCATTCGTTAGTGGCTTTAGTTCTGCCAGCCCCACACCCGGAACGGCCATCAACTCAAGTAATATTCCTGCGGTGCTCAACCCACTCAACGGCAACCTCACCTTCAACAGCTTTACCATTGGCAATTACGTACTGAAAATAGTCGTCAAGGCCTACCGTGCGGGCGTGCTCATTTCCGAAACCGAGCGCGAGATGCAATTGGTCTTGCAGCCCTGCACCAGCAACAACTTTCCGCCGCTTATTGCGCCACCTTTTGCGGCTGGCACCTCTTATGAGCTGACCGTCAATGCTGGCGACCTCATCGATGTACCGCTGCTCATCACAGACCCCGACACCCAAAGCAACGGCAGCGCTCAAAACATCACCTTTGAAGCCCAGCTTCCTTGTGCAGTGGGTCCTTTCCCGAGTTTAAATGTAGCCCTCCCCTACACCGCCGCTGCGCAAATACAAGCCCAATTCACCTGGCAAACCAGCTGTAGCCACCTGCTCGATGGTCAAGGCCAGGCGCAGGCCCAGCAAACATATCATTTTGTCCTGAAGGCCACAGACGACGTCTGCCCCATTCCTCAAATTCAGTACGCCACACTCACCATTCATGTACTCAATACGGGCATCATTGCCGCACCCGAAATCTCTTGTATCCAGACGGCTGCCACCAATGAACTACAACTCTTTTGGCCTTCGGTGAGCGCCGCCAACCCCGGTAGTTTTGCTGCGTATCAGGTGTATTCTGTTCAAAATGGCCTGCTCGGTACCGTTTCCAATATCAATACCCCCAACTTTACGGTAGCGCCAATCAACGCCAGCCATAGTTTTTATGTCGCTTTGGCGTCGGGTTGCGCGGGGCAATACCTGAGTTATTCAGATACTGTGAAGAATATTTTATTGACGCTCACCAACCCCAACAACGGAACAGCTGTGCTCAATTGGAACAAACCCAAAGCGCAAGCAACAGCGCAGTACAACAGCCATTACTACATTTACCGGGAGTATCCTGTCAATTTCTTTAATTTTTTAGACAGCGTACCCTACAACCAAACTACCTACACCGACACCATCGATATCTGTTCGGCGTTCATCAATTACAAGGTGGTACTGCCCACACTCACTTGCAATTTCACCTCCAATTTAGCCGGCGACAACCTCAGCGATATGCTCACGCCCTACATGCCGGTGCTCTCAAGCGTCGGCTTTGATACCAGTTCGCAGCAACTACAAGTCCAATGGAATGTCAATGCTGCGCCAGACACCTACGGCTATGTTGTATACACCTATGACACCAACGGCTTTTTAATCGAACTCGACACCGTTTATGGTCAGAACAACACCACTTATTTACACAGCGTGCCTTTGAATGGCGGCCCCTACACCTACACCGTTGCCGCTTTTGACTCCTGCTTTACGGCCAGCAACCCGCCCTCATTTCAGACCTCCGCCAAAGCCAACCTGCACACGAGTATACAGGCAAGCTACCTCATCGATATGTGTCCGCAATTGGCCAAGCTCACCTGGAGCCGCTATTTGGGCAGTGGCGTTCAAGACTACGAAATTTGGTCCAAGCACAACAACACCTGGACCCTTTTACAGAGCACCACCGATACCAGCGCGAGTGTCTCCTTGCTCAAAAACGAAAGCTATTGTTTGTACGTCAAGGCCAATTTAGCAAACGGGTTTGGAGCCTTTTCCAATCCGCTTTGCTTCACGATGCCCCAGCCAACCCCCCCGAGTTTTCATTACTTCAGGGTGGCAAGCGTCAATGACGAAGACATCGAACTCAGGGCTTGGATAGATGCAAGTGTCGGGATTACCGAAGTACAATTTGAAAGAAAAGACACCAATGGCTTGTACGAACTCATTGGTACGTCGGGCGTGAGCAATAACAACGCTTATTTTTTAGATGACGACGTCGATACCCAATGGGGCCCCCGAACCTACCGCACAGTTTACCTCGATAGCTGCGGCATCACCGGTAACTATGCCAATGAGAACACCACCATTTTTGTCGAGGGCAGCGCCGACCAATACAACATGATCAATTCGCTCTCCTGGACACCCTATACGCAATTCGACGGAGGTATTGCCAACTACCAAGTATTCAGAAACGCTTACGGAACATGGGAAACCATTCCTTTCCAAATCTTACCTGACGGCAAATATGTGCTCACAGATGATGTGTCGCAATTGCGCAATAAAGGCGAAGTGTGTTACAAAGTAATGGCCCTAGAAAACCTGAATCAATATGGTTTGATAGACAGTAGTTATTCCAATGAATTTTGCCTGGCCTACGATCCACTTATGTTTGTACCAAATGCCTTTACCCCAGATGGGCTCAATCCAATTTTCTTACCTGTGGTGCAAAATGTCGATCCAGAAAAATACACCTTTAGCATCATAGACCGCTGGGGCAAAATTGTCTTTGAAACCAATGACCCTGCTGCGGGCTGGGATGGCATGATCAGCAGCTCTGGCTTGCCGGCCACGAACGATGTTTTTCAATACCGCATTGAGCTCATCATCAACAAAACAGACGCTATTGTCAAGCAAGGTTACGTAACGCTCATCCGATAGTCTTGCAGCGCATCTTGGTCATACAAACCGCTTTTTTAGGAGACGTCATTTTGGCCTCACCCGTATGGGAGAACCTTCACCTGCAATTCCCGAATGCCCAAATCGATGTCGTTGTCAAGAAAGGCAACCAAAGCCTACTTGCTGCACACCCGTTCATCGGCCAAGTTTTTGTCTTCGACAAACAACAAAAAATCAAAAACCTTTGGAAACTTGGCAAGACCTTACGCGCCAATAAATACGACCTTGTCCTGAATCTGCAGCGCTTTGCAAGCTCGGGTCTCTTCACCTTCTTAGCCAGCGGAAAAGAAAGCCGTGGTTTTGAAAAAAATCCGCTTTCGTTTTTGTACACCAAAAAGTTCAAGCACGAAATGAAACCAGATTGGCATGAGGTCGATCGCAATTTGAGCCTGATTGCCGATTTAGTGCCTGCTCCTAGCCGCAGGCCTCAGTTATATCCAAGCATGGAAGATTTGAAAGTCATTCAAAATTATCAAGACGTTCCGTATTACTGTTTGGCACCCACCAGCGTATGGTTTACCAAACAAGCGCCGAAAAAGACTTGGCTTAATTTGATCAATAAGTTACAAAAACCAAATCAACACATCTTCTTATTGGGCGCCCCTAGCGATGTTCCCTACCTCGATCAACTTCAAAAAGAAGCGACAGATCAAAATGTGGTCAACTTAGCGGGCAAACTCACCTTACTGCAATCTGCGGCGTTGATGGCCAGCGCGCAACACAACTACGTCAATGACTCCGGGCCACTGCATTTGGCGTCTGCCACCAATGCACCCGTGAGCGCCTTCTTTTGCTCAACTGTACCTGAATTTGGCTTCGGGCCGCTTTCAGATGTTTCTAATATCATCGAAGTCAAAGATTTGGCTTGCAGACCATGTGGCTTGCACGGCCATAAAAGTTGCCCGAAGGGGCATTTCAAGTGTGGGGAGGGGTTGAAAGTTTAGGATTCTAAATATTTTGAGTGTAATAAACAAAAAAAGCCCTGTGTTTCCACAGGGCTCTTGTTTGTTTAGATTAAGTGTAAACCTAAGGCTTATTGCTTGATCACGCGGATGGTCTTGATGTTTTCATCTTGACGTACCTGAATCAAGTACATT
>JBEEKN010000035.1:0-29728 GCA_041168605.1 Bacteroidota bacterium
ATCGTTCAAGATTTTGCAGCCAACAACTAATTGACTCATCATTAAGTAAATACTCAAGCAATGCCAAAAATCAAAATGCCCAAAGGCACTCCTTCCATAGACATGACGCCTATGGTGGACTTGGCGTTCTTGCTTGTAACCTTCTTTATGTTGACGGCTTCTTTCCGAAATGCCGAACCCGTAACCGTAGAAACACCATCTAGTATCAGCGACAAAATCATCCCTGAAAACATCCTGATGGTAACCCTAGACAAAGACGGTCGCGTGTTCTTTAACCTTTCCGATGCCGAAGCCCGCAAAGAAATGCTCAATAGTATGCTCCAAAAATATAAGATTGGTCTTAGTGAGGAGAAAATAGAAGAGTTTTCTTTTATGTCAACCTTTGGTTGTACCATGCAAGAACTTCCTGCATACATGAACACCGAAGCCGCAAAACGTGCAAGCTTCCCTACACAAGGGATTCCTTCAGATTCTACCAAAAATGAGCTCTTAGATTGGCTTTCATTTGCAGCAACCGCTGCTGGCAATACCGGCCGCACCGCTTTTGAAGAAGCGAAGCTAAAAGGTGGCGAACCCAAAATGGAAGACTTCAAGCCTAAATTCATTTTGCGTGTAGACTCCAAAACCTTGTACAAAGATGCGCAAACTGTGATCGATGTATTCAGAGAATTGAATTTGAATAATTTGAATTTTGTAACCTCTGCGGAAGCAATTCCGGTTAATTAACTAACAACATGGCACAAATCGCAGAAAGCGGCGGTGGCGACCACGGCAAAGGCAAGAAAAGAGCAAAGAAAGGTTCAACGCACGTAGACATGACCCCTATGGTCGACCTCGCGTTCCTTTTGCTCACGTTCTTCGTCTTGACCTCTACCTTTAGCAAGCCTAAGGTAATGCCTCTCGCTTACCCCGCCAAACCAAAAATAAACGACCCTGTCCCACCAAAAGCAAACAACGTCACTACCTTCGTTCTAGCAGGAGACAAAGTTTACTATTACCGTGGTGAATTCTATTCAAAATCTCGACCAGGAGCCAACGGACCAACCGAACTCTCTGAGGCTAATTTTGGATCTGGAGAAAATAGTGTAAGAAAATTGTTAGCTTCTTGGAACGAATACGTTATTAAGAATAAGGTTGAACTTGATAAGAAGCTAGAAAAGAAACAAATTTCAGATAGCATCTACGATGCGAAGCTCAATGCTCTGACGGTTGAAAGAGAGGCTGTTAAAGTCCTGATCAAAACCGACGACAAAGCGCTCTGTAAAAGCTTTATTGATCTAGTAGACGAACTCAAGATTGCAAGTATCGGTGTAATTGCACCAACAGACTTGACAGCCGGAGAGAAAGAATTGTTAAAAGCTAAAAACTAAGGTCATGACAGTCATTTATGTTATCGTCGCGCTCGTCACAGCATTCTCCCTATTCGATTACTACGTCAATCGCAACTGGGAAGCTATTACTTCAGTAAGCCGCAATGAAGCCGTTTTCGCCCATCGCAACCGCGCATATGGCGCCTACGTTCTTCGCAGTGGCTACAACAAACGCATGACCCTCATTTTGGGTGGTCTTGTTGCACTTGCAGCATTGGCGTTTGTTGCCTCTATTATCATCAAAAACCTTCCTAAGGAGCAAATCAAGAAGCCAAAAGTGAGTGACAAAAACTTCACCATCGCGCCTCCAAAAACTGATGTGCCTCCTCCACCACCACCAACAACGCCACCTCCACCACCAATGACGCAAACACAAGCGTTCATGGCTCCGGTTGCAGAAGACGAATTCGTCGAAGAACCATTGGTTTCTCAAGCCGAGTTGGAAACGGTAACTATTTCAACAGAAACCAACGAAGGAGACTCCGATTGGGGTTTACCCAATACCCAAGAAGATGGTCCGGCGCTTACCGACAACACTCCTGTATTCGAAGAAGTAGTTGATGTTGCAGAAGAAGATGCCGAATTCCCTGGAGGTTATGAAAAAATGAGTGGTTTCATCAACGAAAAGCTCGTTTACCCTGACGAAGCCATCGAACTCGGTGTAAAAGGTAAAGTAGTTGTTCGTTTTGTTGTTGAAAAAGACGGCCGCATCTCTAATGCGAGTGTAGAACGCCCAATTGTAGAGTGCCCAGCTTGTAACAAAGAAGCGCTTGCAGTTGTCAATAAGTTCCCACCCTGGACTCCAGCCAAAAATGCTGGTCGCCCAGTCCGACTTTGGGTTCGCGTACCAATCACCTACGACACCCAATAGCACTAACCAATTTAAATCCCCATCTCGATGGGGATTTTTTTTCCCAAATAAATATGAAATACATACAACATTTTCTAGGCATTTTGGTCGTAGTATTGTGTTTTGGTTTTGCCATCGTACTGCTCAGCACCGAATTAATTGAAATGGAGCCATGGCGCAAGCAAGTCATGATCGCTGTCTTCATGAGTTACGGTTTATTCAGGGCTTGGCGTATTTATAAAGGTTTCAAGTCTGTTCAAAATTAAGTTTCCTATGAAATCCCTCCTACTCCTTCTTGTTGGTATCCTATCGCTCACCGCTTGTGACCACAACAACAACCCTTTCGTGTATCAAAAAGATGCGCATGGCCGTGGCAAGGCAGCAATTCTCGTCGAGCAATCCTTTCAGCCTTTGTTCGAGACTTCTATCGAAACATTCATGAGTCAGTACCCAAGAGCGCGCGTAAGTGCACTATACCGCACTGAAAATGATATTATCGAGGCATTTTACAACAACAAATCCAAAACGATCGTCATTACCCGAGATTTCAACGACAAAGAAAAAGAATACCTCAAGAGCAAAAATGTTTCTTACCGCAGCGATAAAATTGCTTCAGATGCGGTAGTGATCATAATGCACCCCACCATGACCGATACGCTCTTAAGTGTGGATCAAATAAGACATTTACTGCGCGGCGACAAAACAAAACTTCCTTCCAACACTTTACCAAAGCAAATTGTATTTGACCAAAACGGCTCTGCCAACTTCAACTTCATGGTCAATATGCTACAGATTGCAGAATTGGGAAAAAATGTTTCGGCCCTTCATTCAAATCAGGAAGTCATCAATTATGTCAAAACGCACCCGGGCACCATGGGTATTATCGGCCTCAACTGGATTTCCGACCAAGAAGACCCTACTTCAATGGCCTTCATGGATGGACTCAGCATAGCGTCTGTTTACGATACAGACCCCGAAACTGCTTGTAAGCCATATGCTGGTTTTATTTACACCAAAGAGTATCCGCTCATCCGCGACGTTTGGGTCATCAATAAGGGGCGCAGGTCTGGATTAAACACCGGATTTGTGCTGTTCATGAAGAAAGACGACAAAGGACAACTCCTCATTCAGAAGTCAGGACTCGTGCCTGCCCTCACGCCAGTTAGGCTCGTTTTGCAATAATTCAAAAAATAATAATAGGCACAATTTTTGTATCCCAAAAAACTAGGCTATTTTTGGCCGGAAAATAAGTTAAATACACAGACATGAAACGCATCTTACTCCTCAGTACGCTTCTTATTTCTGGGCTCCATTACGCTCAGAACCTTAAGGTTGCAAATGCAAAAACAGAAAACGAACGCTACCGCGAAGCCATCAACGACTTCAAAAAATTAGTGGCCGCCGATCCAATCAACGGAGAAAACTATTTCTATTTTGGTGACTGCTACTTTGAAATGGAAGAACTCGATTCTGCAAAAATCATGTGGAAAAAGGGCTATGAGGTTGACAAACTTCGCGCGCTGCCAATTGTTGGCCAAGGTCGGGTCCTTTGGCTCGAAGGCAAAGAAACTGAAGCCAAAGCTGAGTTTACTAAAGCGCTTTTGATGACCAAAAAAGACAAGCTTAAAAAAGCAGAAGTCATTCGTGGTATTGTAGAAATCTACGTTGAAGCACCGAAGAAAAACCTCGACGAAGCACTTGTTTTGATCGAAGAAGCAATTTTGAAGGACCCTACCAACGAAGACAACTACTTGCTCAAAGGCGATGCGCTTTATGCACGCAATTCTTCTGATGCTTCTGAGGCACTCAAGGCCTACAACCAAGTTTTGGTCATCAATCCGAAGTCTCCACGTGGTATCGTGCGCAAAGCACTCATTTACCAACGTGCACGCAACGAGGCTGAAGCCAACAAAATGTACAACGAGGCCAAAGCAATCGATCCTACGTATGCGCCAGCTTACCGTTTGAACGCAGAGCTCTTCATGATGTTTGGCAAGAACGATCAAGCAATTGAGAATTGGTTGAAATACCTCGAGCTCAATAACAACATTGAGTCTCGCTACCGCTATGTGAACGCGCTTTACGGTGCATCACAATGGTGCGTCATGCTTCCACAACTCGATATCTTAGTAGCTAACAATATGAATAACTTCTTTATTCAACGTTTCTACGCATTTGCTTTTGCTAATTGTGCTACTGACAGCCTCAATCTAGACAAAGCATTAGCAGCTAGTGATCGCTTCTTTACAATGGTACCGCAAGACAAAATCAACTACCAAGACTACAAGTTGAGAGGTACCATCTATCAAAAGAAAAATCAAGATAGCTTGGCTATTTTAGCTTTTGAACAAGCAGCAGGCATCAACGAGGTTGCGTACAAAGAACTTGCGAATGAACTCATCAAGCTCTACAACAAAAACAAAATGTACGACAAAGTCATTGCAGCTTACGACCTTCGCCGTCAGAAAAACGGTAAACTAGTGGCACAAGATGAGTACGACCTAGGAAAAGCCTACTATTTTGGTCGCAACGACTACAAAACAGCAGATAGTATCTTTCAGGTAGTAATCAAAAATGACTCAACCTATGTACCTGCTCAAATATACCGCGGACGTTGCAACTCGAAAATGGATACAAACAACGAAAAATGGATGGCCTTACCGTTCTACCTCAAAGTTACCGAGCTGGTGAAACCCGAAGACCGCATGCAGCTTACAAAGAAATCCTATGTAATTGAATCTTTGCGTTACGTTGGCGAATACTACTCAAAGTCTGCTAATAAAGACTTCGATAAAGCCAAAAAGTACTATGAAGAAATCATAGCAATTGACCCGAACGATCCAGCAGCTAAAAAAGCACTCGGCATCAAAGATCCAGTGCCAGCGCCAACAACTACACCAAAACCAGGTGCTCCTAAGCCAGCTGCACCAGTTCGCAACTGATAAAAGTTCCTTTGAATTAAAAATGGCGGCCCTCCGGGCCGCCATTTTTGTTATCAAGTATTGCTGAGCACTGAATTATTGTTGCAAACTCAAGTAGCGGGCCACGTATTTGCCAATGATATCGAATTCTAGGTTCACAATGGTTCCTTCTTTGATTTCCTTAAAGTTTGTATGCTCATAGGTATAAGGAATGATGCATACCGAAAATCGACCTTTTTGTGCATCCACAACTGTTAGGCTGGTACCGTTTACAGTAATAGACCCCTTTTCTACCGTCACAAAAGTGTCCGGGTGCTGAAAAGTAAAACGCCAAGAGCCGTTTTCATCTAAGACTTCTGTGCAAGTACCGACGCAATCTACATGGCCTTGCACCATATGGCCATCTAACCTGCCGCCTAATTGCATGCAGCGCTCGATATTCACTTTAGTGCCGATTTGCCAAGTGCCTAAATTGGTTTTCATAAGTGTTTCGTGTATGGCGGTTACGACGTGTTCTTGTTCGTTTTGAGCAACCACCGTGAGGCAGCAACCGTTGTGAGCAACGCTTTGGTCAATTTTAAAACCTGCCGACAAACCAGAAGCAATGGTAAAATGGATATTCCCTGCTTCTTTTTTGATGGCCACAACCTGGCCAACTTCTTCGATGATTCCTGTAAACATGTTGCAAACTTACGCAAACTAAGCGCTCGCACACAAATCTTGGAGCACGAGTTGCAACGTTGTACGGTTCATATACGTATTGGAGCTGATCTGAAAAACGATGTCGATGAAAACACCAACAGCCAGCTCTTTCTCGAAGGCCGCAAGTTGAAATCCGATGGCATCGATTGGTACCTGAGAGCCCTCTTGGATGACCTTGAGTTTGAGGTGCGCGCCTTTGAGTACTTTGTATTCCAATACCATGCAGTTTTTGGCTAAAAAAACCGGATGCATGTTGCCGGGCCCACAAGGTTCAAAAGCTTCTAAAATTTGGAGTATGCGCAAAAAATGAAGCTGAGGATTTGAGCCCAACTCTTTGAAGTCAAGTTCCGTATCGATGTCGATTTGCCTTTTTAATTTTTGCTTTGACAGCGCACTTGCCACCTCGGCTTCAAAGGCTGCTTTAAATACTGGAAGGTTTTCGGGTAGCAAGGTGAGGCCAGCTGCAAATTGATGCCCGCCAAATTGCACCAGATGGCTTTGGCAGCGCTCGAGTAAGTCATACAAATTGAGGGGCTGCATGCAGCGCGCAGAGCCCGTAAGCACGCCGTTAGACTCCGTGAGTACAATTGTGGGCCTGTAATAGGTTTCGATGAGCCGAGAGGCAACAATGCCAACTACGCCTTTGTGCCAAGTGGGTTGGTACACGACCGTAGCAAATTGATCTTGAAAAGCTGGATCGGCCTCAATTTGGGCCAATGCCTGAGCTGTTATTTCTTGGTCTAGGGCGCGGCGTGTGGTGTTGTCGGTGTTGATGTCCAGCGCCAGCGCATCGATTTCTTCTTGGTCAGAGCTGAGCATCCAGTCGACGGCGCGCTTGCCAGAAGCAATACGGCCTGCTGCATTGATGCGCGGCGCCAAAACAAAAACGACATCGCGTAATGAAAGTGGAAGCGCCTTTTTGGCTAGGGCTAAAATGGCTAAAAACGCTGGCCTCGGAGCACTATTGAGTTGGGCTAAGCCTTTGGAACATAACACCCGATTTTCATCGGTCATTTCGACAATATCTGCGCCAATTGAAAGCGCTACTAGATCTAAACTTTGAAATAAAGCGCTTTGCTCGAGATTTAAATAGTGATAAAGTCCTTGTAACAATTTAAAGGCGACACCACAACCAGAAAGCTCTTTGAACGGATAAGTGCAGTCATTTTGCTTTGGATTCAAAACAAGCGCGTCGGGAAGGTTGCTATCGGGTTGGTGGTGATCACAGACAATGATGTCAATACCGGCCGCTTTGGCGCGGCCGAGTGGCCCTTGCGCTTTGATGCCGCAATCTAGTGTGATGAGCAAATGAAAGCGCTCGGCAATTGCAAAGTCGATTCCTGCTTCGCTCACACCATAACCTTCTTTATAGCGGTCTGGGATGTAATAGGCGCATTGCAAACCGAGTAAGGCGAGCTGTTCTGCCATGAGCGCTACTGCAGTGGTGCCATCGACGTCGTAATCGCCGTACAACAGCACCATTTCTTGCTTGGCGATCGCCCGCTGAAGCCTGTGTACGGAAGCCTGCATGTTGTGCAGCAGAAAAGGATCGTGCAAGGCATTTTGCTGTGGCTTGAAGAAGGCTACTGCGCTTTGTCTGTCGGCGATACAGCGCTGCACGAGCAATTGCGCTGCAAAATTTGGAATTTTGAGTTCTTGTGAAAGGTCAGTAACAGCAGACAAAGGCTCTTGAGCCCGGAGTTTCCAGGATGGGTTCATTTGGTAAAATTACACGGATTGGGCATGCGCGCCTTCCGTTAATCTACGTAAGAGAGCTTCAACATGTTAGAACCGCCGAGGTCTTCTAGTGGAATAGAGGCCACGTTGATCACGACATCTCCGGTCTGAAGATGACCGCCTTCTTTCATGATGTTTTTGATGTCGGCGATGGTGTGATCGGTAGAAATGCGCTTGTTGTAGTAAAATGCGCGCACACCCCAAACTAAATTGAGCTGGGTGAGTATTTTGCGGTTGCTCGTGAAGACAAAAATTTCGGAAGCAGGCCTTTGAGATGCAATTTTGTAGGCGGTATAGCCCGAAAAAGTCATGGTTATGATCGCGTTCGCCTCTACGCGCTGTGCCAAACGACACGCATTGAAACAAATGGAGTCTGAGATGAAGCGCGGATTTCCTTTTGGCGGCAATTCTTCTTTGTGGTACATGCTCGGGTGCTGCTCCATTTCTTTGATGATGTTGGCCATGGTCTGAACCACCTGAACTGGGTATTGGCCCACTGATGTTTCGCCTGAAAGCATCACTGCATCGGCGCCGTCTAGCACTGCATTGGCAACGTCGTTTACCTCAGCCCGACTTGGCGTGAGGCTATTGAGCATGGATTCCATCATTTGGGTAGCTACAATAACTGGTTTGGCCTTCGAAATGGATTTGCTGATGATCATCTTTTGGATCAGGGGCACATTTTGATAAGGAATTTCGACGCCGAGGTCTCCACGGGCCACCATCAGCGCATCGCTTTCTTCAATTATGGCATCTATGTTTTCTAAGGCCTCTGGCTTTTCTATTTTGGCCACCACCTTGGCAATACTGCGTTTTTTGGCGATTCTTTCTTTGAGATCAATGATGCAATTGGCCGAGCGCACAAAGGAGAGGCCAATCCAGTCTACGCCCAATTTAAGTGCGTAGTTGAGGTCTTCGATGTCTTTCTCAGTAAGTGAAGGCATCGAAATTTTGGTGTTTGGGAAGTTGACGCCTTTTTTGGAACACAACAAGCCGCCTTGAATGACTTCGCAGCGGATCTTTTCTTTACCGTCGGTTTCTAAGACCAATAAAACCAACTTGCCGTCGTCTAGTAGAATTTGTTCTCCCGGATTGACGTCGCGCGGAAGTAAGTTGTAATTGATGGAAAAGCGCTGGTTATTGCCCAAGACTTTCTCTACAACTACATCGATTTGTTGTCCTACTTCGATGAGCACGCCATTGTTTTCCATTTCATGGGTGCGGATTTTTGGACCTTGTAGATCGGCTAGAATAGCCACATTTAAACCCAACTCCTCGTTGAGTTCGCGGATCAGGGTTACGGCACCGGCGTGGTCTTGGTGACTACCATGCGAAAAATTGAGGCGGCAAACATTGAGGCCTGCGCGCATCATGTCCGCTAATGTTTCTTTTTTTAACGATGCCGGGCCCATAGTGGCCACTATTTTGGTTCTTTTCATGTTAACTTGTAAGGTAATCTAATATGTCAAATTCTTCGTAATTGAAACTAAAGACGGCTACAATGCCGTTTATTTTTCTGAGGTGCTCAAGCAAGACCTCTGACTTGTGTGAAAAATTATCCTTGAGCACCAGGAAATAATCAATCATGGGGCGGTCTGCTTGCAAGAGTTGCTGATCTTGTTTGTTTTTGATCAAAAAGAAACGCGTCAGGAGCTCTTGGTCTTCGTAAGAAAAATAACTAAACGCATGCTGGGCCTTGAGTTTGGGCACAAAGAGCTCAAAGCGCTGTTGTTCTTTTTCTAGGTGGATTCCGAGCATTTGATTGAGTTCCCAGGTGAGTCGGTAATCGGCAAATGCAGTAGAAATTCCGTAAACTTCGAAGGGCTGTTCGTCGTCGAGGGTGAGGTCGTATTTTTTAACTTTTCCCATTCGACTCAAATTTACTCATTTAATGGCAAACGGCACATCAACAATTGATTGTCAATTCATTTATTCTGAATAAAGTGCTACCGTACTGATATTGATTAAATTTGTACATAGAAACAAACGCATGCGCCAACAACTCACCTTATTCTTCAGTCTCATTTTTGTCTTCATGCAAGCACCTGCACTTGCACAACCAGACAAAATGATCACCAACCGAGACAACTATTTTTGGCAATTCGGACTCGCCTGGACCACCACCGACGACGACGGCCAAGAACTCAACCCTATGCCGTTTGATCAGCTTCACGGCTTGCCTTTTCCTTCGAGATTGTACGTAGATCGCTACATTTACAACGGCTGGAGTGCTGAGGGTGTTTTGGGTGCGCAAACCTACAAACCAGAGAAAAAAGTAAACGACTCCATTGGTGTGAATGGTTTTATCGGCTATTTTGATGCCGCACTTAAGTATTCTTTTTACAAACAATTAGGCCGTGGCGCTATTGACCCTTATTTAGGTGCGGGCCTTGGCTTCAGCTTGCGTTCAGCAGATCCGAAACAAAGTGCGCCGCTGCTCACGCCCACAGTGAATTTATCGGCAGGCTGCACATTTTGGCTCAGTAAGCAAATTGGCTTGCAAGCACAAGGTGTCTATAAATTTGGGTTGGTGGATATCCTAGGGAGTTCATCTTATACGCAATACAGCTTAGGCTTGGTGTACCGCATCGAAAAAACCGACGGCTACAAAAGCGATTTTCACAAGCCCAAATACAAATTGCCTAGAAAACCTTCTCGCATCAAAATTGAGAAGTCTACCGACGAATCTTAATTAGCGATGGTCATGCGTTTTTTGGTCTCCTGATCTGAGGTCACGATGCCATAATAATACACGCCATTGGCGAGCTTCGTGCTGTCGAAGCGCAAAATATGACCGCCTTTTTCATAGGTGTCTTGGGCTACTACGCAAACAATTTGATTGAATTGCCAAATGGCAAACTTGACCTCACAAGCTTCCGGACACACAAAGTAAAAAGGCAATTCGCCTTGAGCTGGTTCTTGATCGAGGTTGTACAACTCACAAAATTCTTTGTGCACCACCTGACCGCGTTGAAACTTTTTAAGCAAGGCGCGGTAACCGATCACACCTAGCAAAATCAAAAAAGAGACGAATAAAAATTGAATGACTGCTTCCATTAAAGAGAGATTATGCCCGGGATGAGTGCGGCGCGTTCATAAACGGCAATGATGTCTGCTGCAGAGAGCATGACTTCTTTGGCGCTCAGGCTCACGTATTTGCCTGTTCCGGAATGATGATAACTGATTTCACTATTGGTATCGAAGAGCGCAGTGACTTGCGCGAGGTGTTGGTTGTCGTTGGGGACAATGAACTTGAACAAATAGACATTTGGCCATTCTTGTTCTTCGAGTTGTGCTCTGAGCGATTCAAATGTTCCCATGACACAAAATTACGAACTTGCGTTAGACCAAAGCAATCAATTTTTATATTTGTTTGAATGCGGCTTTATCACGTCTTTTTATTTGCAATTAGTTTCATGCTTTTGGCATTTGCCTATTGGCCTACTGAGCCTACAACTACACTTGCGTCCTCAAAAAGTCAGAATGGCAACTCCTTTCAATTTCCAGAGACAGACCCGCACATTTTTACTGCCCAACTCAACAACCGTTTAGTAGAATACATGGACCGCTCCGTCAAGCAGGGCATTCAACCCGTGGCTAATACACAAGGCCTGCGCAAGGCGTTTCGAGCCAAAAAACTCGTTCTCGTGACACCCTCGAAAGGAATTGTTTTGGACACGTTTCAATATTCCTATGCCTTTCTGACTCCTTATGCCGCACAAATCCTAAACGAGATTGGCAGTGCGTTTCAAGATTCACTAGCGCAAGGGCCTTTAAAAGGCAGCGAATTGATCGTGACTTCCATGACCCGCACCAAGCACACCGTGGCCAAATTAGTGCGCAAGAACCGCACGGCAGTCAGAAGAAGCCCGCACCTGAACGGCAATAGTTTTGACATCTCCTTTTCTAGATTTAAAGCAAACCATGCCCTCTCAGCAGTTGAGAAACAGTATTTGCAAACCCTGATTTCACAGATTTTAGTGCACTTCAAAAAAGACATCAAAATTTGGGTGACGTATGAAGTACATGAAGAATGCCTGCATGTTGTTGCAAGAAAAGGTGTTTAAGTTGTAAATTTGCCCATGCGTTGGGAATTATTACTGCTTTTACTACTTTCTTTTTCTAGTTTCGGTCAAAAACAACTCGAAGCCCGTTACACCACCGAAAAAATCTCCATAGACGGCAGCCTCAACGAAACCGCATGGGCAGCTCAAGCCGAATTTAATCCATTTATTCAGATCAAACCTGAGCCGGGCCAGCCATCAAAAAGCAGCACGAGCGTTCAATTGCTCTACGATCAAGACGCTATTTATTTTTCCTTTTATTGCCAAGACCACCCCGACTCTATCTCAAAAGTCCTCTCGCTGCGCGACGACTACAATCCCAATTGCGATATCATCGGCGTATTTTTAGACACCTACAACGACAATCAAAATGGCTTTTATTTTGGCCTCACCAGCCGTGGGGTGCAACTAGATGCCAAAATTGCAGCCAATGACTACAACGACAAACTCAATTTGGTTTGGCATAGCGCCGTTCAAATTGTAGAAGATGGCTGGGTAGCCGAAATCCGCATCCCCTACTCCGCCCTGCGCTTTCCACAGAAAGAAGTGCAAGACTGGGGCGTCAATTTTGGCCGACAAATTGCCCGCAATCGAGAGGAAGCTTCTTGGGTGGCAGTGAACCCCGACCTCGAGAACATGCTGCTCGAGAGCGGCGACATCACGAATATCAAGCACATCAGCCCGCCACTTCGATTGGCACTGATTCCGTATGTGTCTGCCTATGCAGACGAAATGCGCAATGACGACGGCAGCAAAAGCTTATTGCGTTCATTTAACGGCGGCATGGACATCAAATATGGCGTCAATGAAGCCTTTACCTTAGACCTTACCTTGGTGCCCGATTTTGGCCAGGTTGTTTTTGACCAACAGGTGCTGAACTTATCGCCATTTGAAGTCCAATTCAACGAAAACCGACAGTTTTTTACCGAAGGCATGGAGCTCTTCAACAAAGCGGGCATTTTTTACAGCCGCCGAATTGGCATTCAAGCGCCTTACAAGGTGACACAAACTATGCTCAATGAAGGCGAATACTTAGAAAACGTTCCGGGTTCGTCTCAACTTTACAACGCCACCAAATTATCTGGTCGCAACAGCAAAGGACTCGGGGTTGGCGTATTCAATGCCATCAACGCCGAGCAAATGGCAACCGCTGTTTCTACCATAGATGAAAGCCGTCGGGAGGTCCTGATTTCACCACTCACCAACTACAACGTATTGGTTTTCGACCAAAACCTTAAGAACAATTCATCGGTTACGTTCACCAACACCAATGTATGGCGGGCAGGGTCTTTTTATGACGCCAATGTGTCGGCCTTCAACTTCAACATCAACACCAAAGACAACAACTACAACATCAACGGCAAAGGCATCCTTTCTGCCCAGCTCGATCAACAAGCCACCCTCGGACACAACCTGAATTTCAATATCCAAAAGCAACGCGGCTCACTCATCGGAGGACTAGGTTATTTAGAAGAATCCGACACCTATGACCCCAACGACCTCGGCTTTAACTACAATAACAACAGAAGAGTAGTCGAGGCGAGTGTAGCTTACCGCGATTTCACACCCAAATGGAAGAAACTCATGAAATGGAGCGTCAATGCGAACGTAACGCAAGCATACCTCTATGAGCCGAATACCTTCAGCTCCAACATGGCTTCCATGAATTTCTTTACCGTCACCAAAAAATTCAATGCCGCCGGCTTCAGTGCTGGAGGCAGCTTGCAAGAAAGCAAAGATTATTTTGAAGCCCGCACATGGGGAAGGGTATTCACTAGCCCGCAGTTTGTTTTCTTGAACACTTGGTATTCATCGAACTACCAACGCAAGTTTGCCATCGATTTAGGCGCCAGCCTCACCGAATATATGCTGCATCCTTGGAAACAATACGCCTATAATCTGAATCCGAGAATTCGGCTTTCTGACGCCATTTTCCTGATTTACTCTTTAGAAAAAGAGCTGCAATTCAATAGCATTGGCTACGCCATTCCGTTTGCTACGCCTGCACAAAGCTATACGGGAATCCTCTTTGGACAACGCAACCGCAACACAACCGTTCAAGCGCTTGCTTTCGATTACATCCTGACCAACCGCATGTCTTTGAGCTTGCGCTTGCGCCACTACAGGTCTACGCTCGCTTACCAACACTTTTCTATCTTACAAGAAGACGGCAGCCTCGCGCTTTTAGAGGGCTTCAACGGGCTAAGCGCCGAAGGAAAATCGGCCTACGACATCAATTACAACGCGTTTACCATAGATTTGGTCTACCGCTGGGTCTTCTTGCCGGGAAGCGAGCTGAATATCGTCTGGAAAAATTCGGTGTTTGCCAGTAATGACGCCATCAGTGCCGCTTATTGGCAAGACCTCTCCTACACCTTACAAACGGGCGCATTGAATAGTTTTTCGATGAAATTGATTTATTGGCTAGATGCCCAGCAAATCAAAAAAGGGCAGCGTCAATTACCACGCTGAGTACGCGCCGTCACCAGCAATATAAGCGCGGTCACTGCTGCGTTCTGGTGTTTCAACAAAAACAAAAGGATACACCACTTTTCCATTCAACGTTACTTTTTTGCCCTTCGGTACAGCAATTTGTAACTCGACTTCTTGGTCGCGCATGCGGTCTTTGGCAGGGTAAGAGAAGCCGCTAGCTAACTGAATGGTATTTTGTTGGAGTACACAAGGAAAGTCGATATGCGAAGCCCTGCGATTTGCTTTGAAAAAGGAACGGCCATGTGCTTTTTTCCAAATTTTCACATGATACAAACTGTCTGTCGATGCGATGTAACTGATGTCTATTCCGCTGATAAAAATACGGCCATCTTGCGCCATAATGATATCGTGATCGTTTTGCTGTTTTGGTCTGAAGCCAAAATTATAAGTGACATTGCGTTGGGTTTTGTAGCCTTGGATATGCAGCTCAGGTAGGATATCTAAACGCAGTGAATCGCCATCATAGGTGCCGATTTCTTTGCTCAGTTCGCCTTCGATCATAAAGGATTGTCCTGTTGAGATACCAACATAAGTCAAGAAGATGAGCCCGCTCACACTGGCAAAACCCAAGATCAGGTATCCTGCGCGCAACCATTTTGCTTCGAAAATAAACAACAAACGAAAACCGGTCAGCATGCTAGAAAGACTGATCGCATAACCAATAAGGCCAATGCCCAAATACAGCAGTTCATTTTGCCCAGCTTCAAAAAACAAGGCACTCAACTCGCCCAAGGACGTGAATTCTCCATTGACCTGAGCGGGAATAAGTTGCGGGTCGATGAAAATAAAGACCGATAAACCTATGAGCAAGGACAAACCCCAAAGCACAAGTAAAACCCCGATAATTTTTTTGATCACTTGAATGAAGCGGCGTGCACTCTCACTCATGCCCGAACCTGTGCGCAGCTGTCTAGACCATTTCTTGGCGTTTTTGTCAATGCGTTCGGTGGCCTCTTTGAATTCTGTTTTGATGCTCTCCACATTGACCGGAAGGCCTTTCATTTGGAGTTTTTCACTCGCGGTTTTGGCACTCGGCGTAATGATCCACAAAAGAATATAAATAGGAATGCCCGTTCCAAATACCATTGTAAACAACACAAAGGCAACCCGAATAAACACGACGTCGATATTGAAATAAGCCGCTACCCCACTTGCCACACCGCCTAAAATAGCCGTTTCGGTATCGCGAAAAAAGCGTTTTTCTGAGCGTTCTTGCGGCGAAGTATGAAGCGGTTCTTGCTGATCTACTGGCGTATCGCTGAAATTTTCTGGACTTCCTAAAACGGCAATGATTTCTTCAATTCTTGATTGGAGTACTACTTGAGATGCCCCCGTCTGGTTTTGCTGGAGTAGTTCAACGATACGCAGCTCGACATCTTGCAGGATTTCATCGGCGCCCGGCTCGTTGTTCAATACGTTTTGAAGGGCCTGCAAATAATTTTGAAGCACTTGGTAGGCTTGTTCCTCAAGTACAAAAGGAAAACCTTGGATATGGATAGAGACAGTTTTATTCATGGGTCTTTGTTTGATTGATTTGTTGGACTGCTTGTTGTAATTCTTGCCAAGTTCGGGCTAACTCGAGGTAAAAGTCCTGTCCCTTTTGGGTCATTTTGTAATACTTTCTTGGCGGGCCTGCAGTAGATTCTTCCCAGCGATAGGTCAGGACCTCTAAATTCTTGAGCCGCGTCAGCAAAGGATAGACCGTTCCCTCCACCACTAGTAATTGAGCGGTGCGCAATTTGTCGAGAATTTCTGACGGATAGGCCTCCCCTTGATGGAGGATCCCAAGAATGCAGTATTCCAAAACACCTTTTCGCATTTGCGCTTGCGTATTCTCTACATTCATCTTTAGCTAATTTTATACAAAGATATATGTTTTATATTGTATTATGCATTACATAGTACTATAAAAATAAAAAAGGCATCTCAAGGACGCCTTTATAAATAAGTTTATATCATTCTATTTCAAGCACTTAAAGTAATCAAAGGGCTCCTGACACGCATTGCATTGGTAGTGCGCTTTACAGGCTGTACTGCCAAATAGACTCACCATTCGGGTGTTTTGGCTGTTGCACTTCGGGCAGGCCACGCGCGGTGGTTCTGAAAAAAGTGCCGATTTATCGGGTTCGTTGACCGGAGGGGCAATGCCATAAAGGCGCAGTTTTTGGCGGCCTTCTTCGCTGATCCAGTCGGTGGTCCAGGCTGGGCTCAGGATGTGTTTGACCTGCGCATTCGGGATGCCTTTTTCCTTTAATTTGGCAAGAAGATCAACTTCTATTTGCTGCATGGCTGGGCAGCCACTGTAGGTAGGTGTGAGCTCGACAATCCAGGTTTGATCTTGCAGATAAATTTCTTGTACGACACCAAGATCTGTAATAGTGAGCACAGGAATTTCTGGATCGCTGACCTCTTGTAAATATTGGCGGATTTCGGCTGCAGTTACCATTCCATGTTCGGATAGGCTCTTTGCATGTATTGCAAGTCCGACAAAAGATAACCCATGTGTTCGGAATGACGCCCTTCGCGGCCACCATCAAATTTCCAATTGTTTTTGGGTATTTCTAGCGTGGCCTCCTGCAAAATGCTCGTCACGGTAGCGGTCCATTTGGCTTGAATTGCCGCCATAGTTGGAACTTGACCTGCTGCCTGCAAGGTGTGGTCGTGGTTGTCTTCGTAAAAGAGTTCGCTAGTGTAGCGCCAAAGGTGGTCAATGGCGGCTTGTGCACGCTCGTGAGATTCTTCTGTGCCGTCGCCCATGCGGATCACCCACTCCGAGCTGTGCTTGAGGTGGTAACGCGTTTCTTTGACCGACTTGGCGGCAATGGCAGCGAGTTGCGCAACGGGACTTTGCATGAGCGCCTCGTACAGCGGCAAACGAAAAGCATCGAAGAAAAATTGACGCAGAAGGGTCATGGCGAAATCGCCGTTTGGTTGCTCGACAAGCAGTACATTTTTGTACTCATTCTCGTAGCGCAAATAAGCCAATTGGTCGTGGTTTCTGCCTTTGCCTTCTAACTCAGCCGCGAGGTCATAGAGACTGATGGCCTGGCCAATAAGGTCGAGAGAAATATTGGTGAGGGCGATGTCTTCTTCCAAGATGGGGCCATGGCCACACCATTCACCCAAACGCTGAGCCAAAATAAGGCTGTCGTCAGACAAGCGCAGTACGTATTCAAAAAGTGCTGTTTCTTGCATCTTTACATGTGTTTGACGCCGTCTGGCACTTCGTAAAACGTGGGGTGGCGGTAAATTTTGGTATCCGAAGGCTCAAAGAAAGAAGCGGCTTCGTCTATGTCTGTGGCATGAATTTGTGCAGACTCAACTACCCAAATACTGATGCCTTCAGAGCGGCGTGTGTAGACGTCTCTTGCGTTTTCGAGTGCAAGCGTAGCATCTGGGGCACGCAAGCTACCGACGTGTTTGTGATTGAGTCCTTGTTTGCTGCGGATAAAAACCTCCCAAAGAGGCCATTCGTTTGTTGACATCGTCTTATAAATTTAATTAGGCTGACTTTTTCATGGCGCGCTTCTTAGCGAAAGCAGTTGCTGCTTCGCGTACCCAAGCGCCATCTTCCTTGGCCTTGACACGCGCAGCGAGGCGCTCTTTATTGCATGGGCCGTTTCCTTTGACAACTTGCCAGAATTCGTCCCAATTGATTTCAGAAAAATCATAATGACCTCTTGCTTCGTTCCACTTCAAGTTTGGATCTGGAATGGTAAGGCCTAGGATTTCTGCTTGCGCTACGGTGGCGTCTACAAAGCTCTGACGGAGTTCGTCGTTGGTAAAGCGCTTGATTTTCCATTTGATGGACTGATCAGAATGCGTAGACTCTGCGTCGCTCGGGCCAAACATCATGAGGGCTGGCCACCAAAAACGATTCATGGCATCTTGGGCCATCGCTTTTTGTTGTGGTGTGCCGCTGCAAAGTTTCATCAGTGACTCATAGCCTTGGCGCTGGTGAAAAGACTCTTCTTTACAAATTTTTACCATTGCACGCGCATACGGACCATAAGAAGTGCGGCAAAGCGCCACTTGATTCATGATGGCCGCGCCGTCTACCAACCAACCAATTGTGCCGATATCGGCCCAAGTGAGTGCTGGATAATTGAAAATTGATGAATATTTTGCTTTTCCGGTGTGGAGGTCGTCTATTGTTTGCTCGCGACTTGTGCCCAGCGTTTCTACCGCCGAATACAAATAAAGGCCATGGCCTGCTTCGTCTTGTACCTTCGCTAAAAGCACTGCTTTGCGGCGCAAATTGGGTGCGCGGGTAATCCAGTTGCCTTCAGGAAGCATTCCAACTATTTCTGAATGAGCGTGTTGCGAAATCTGACGAACCAGCGTTTGGCGGTACTCGTCTGGCATCCAGTCATTGGGCTCAATCTTGATTTCTCGGTCGATTTTCTCTTGAAAACGGATTTCTTGTTCAGCTTGGGTCATAATGTCTTTGTTACGATGAAACAAATATAGAAAATAACTACGCCTTCAAAACATGATTAGCGTCAGTTTGTTCATTGATAGATGTTGGTTGAGGCTTGCGCATTATTGCTTACTTTTGACCCTGCTTATTAACGACTATGTCTACTCAGTTTCATTCCCTCAAAGTCACCGATCTTCAAAGAGAAACAGAAGGTTGTGTATCAGTAGCTTTTGAAGTGCCCGCTGCGCTCCAAACGCAATTTAATTTTGCCTCAGGGCAATACCTCACCTTCAAAACGTCTATCGAAGGCGAAGAAATCAGAAGGTCTTATTCCTTGTGCAGTGCGCCACATGAAAACGAATGGCGCGTCGCCATCAAACAAATACCAAACGGTAAGTTTTCTTCTTTTGCCAACGAAACGCTCCAAATAGGAGACACATTAGAAGTAATGGCGCCAATGGGCAATTTCAAGTTCGAGCCCAACCCGAGCGCTCAGCAGCATTACGTTTTGTTTGCTGCCGGTAGTGGGGTCACTCCTATTTTCTCCATTCTCAAAACCATTCTTCAGGCCGAGCCACTCAGTAGTGTCACGCTATTCTACGGCAACAAAGGCTTTGCAGAGGTCATTTTTAGAGAAGAACTTGAAGCGCTTAAAAACCGTTTTTTGAACCGCCTCAATTTGGTACATGTTTTCTCTCGCGAAAATATCGGCGTTCCGCTGCTCAAAGGTCGCATAGATGCCGCCCGCACCAAAGACCTCCTCGGCGCATTTCTCAAAAACCAAACCATCAACGGTGCTTATATCTGCGGTCCGCAGGACATGATTTTAGCCGTTAAAGACGAACTCAGCGCTTTTGGTGTAGCTGCCAAAGACATCCATTTTGAATTATTCCATGCCGCGCCAATTGCCAAAGTAGCGGAGACAAAGCAAGACAAAATACCGGCTTTTGAATCTCATATTGAACTGATCATGGACGGTGAAGTCACCGATTTTTATTTATCCTCAGATGGGCCTACAATCCTAGACGCTGCCTACAAAGCGGGTGCCGATGCGCCGTTTGCTTGTAAGGGTGGTGTTTGCTGTACTTGTAAAGCAAAAGTACTCAAAGGCGAGGTTTCCATGGATGTCAATTATGCACTCACGCCAGAAGAAGTAGCGCAAGGTTACGTGCTCACTTGCCAAGCGCATCCAAAAAGCAACGATATACTCATTTCATTCGACGACTAACATGGGCCTATTTGACCGTTTTAAATCCAACAAAACAGCTGCCTTACCCAAAGGCGCGCATCTCCTTACTGTAAAAAGTGTGCAGGCACTGACTGCCCAAGCCGTACAAATTGATTTTACTGTACCCGACGCCCTTAGCAACAACTTCAAGTTTCAAGCCGGCCAGTACCTCACCTTGGCACTCGACATCAATGGAGAGCAACTCAGAAGATCGTATTCTATTTGCAGCAGTTCTTCAGCTGGTTTAAGTATCGGCGTAAAGGCCATCCCAAACGGAAAGGCATCTCATTTTCTGCAAAATATCAAAGCAGGCGAAGAGGTAATCGTTTTTGAACCAGAAGGCAACTTTACATGGCAACCTGCCTACAAAAAAGTAGTAGCAATTGCGGCCGGTTCGGGCATCACACCCATCATGAGCATGCTGCAAACTGCCGTAGACCAAACTCAATTCAAACTTTTTTACGGCAACAAAAGGCCTGAAGATGCTTTGTTTCTAAATGAAATTACGGCGCTTCAGCATACTGAAACCATTCTTTTTTACTCCCAAAAAGAAGTGGAAGGCGCGCACCACGGCAGAATTGACGACGACGCGCTCAAAACACATATCAAATCCGACCTCAGCCTCTTGCAAGCCGATGCATTTTTCTTGTGTGGCCCACAACAAATGGTGGAAAGCGCCGAAAAAACGCTGGCCTTCTTTGGGGTAAGCCCACAAAAAATTCACAAAGAATTGTTTTTTGTCAGCGAAGAAAAACCCGCGCTCCCAACCGAAGCCGCTTTCTCCGGAAAAAGCAAAGTCAAAGTCATGATCGATGGCGAAATTGCCACCTTTGACATGCAAGGCCAAGACAAAAGCATCTTAGAGCTCTCCGAAAAAGCTGGGCTCGACGCACCCTTCTCTTGCCGCGGCGGCGTTTGCTCATCTTGCCGAGCCAAAGTACTCAAAGGAACTGCCACTATGCGCATGAATCACTCCCTCACCGATAGCGAAATCGCAGACGGATACATCCTCACCTGCCAAGCATTTGCCACCAGTGAAGAACTAATTGTGAGTTTCGATGAATAAGAGCGTCGTTATTCTCGGCGCAAGCCAAGGCATTGGCGCTGCGCTTGTAGACCATTTTGCTCAGCTAGAAGACACCACCGTAATTGCTTTATCTCGGAATTTAGCTAAGATGAAGGGGCGTTTTTTACAAAAGAATGTTGCTTGCCACCAACTTGATATTTCCCAAGAGGTTCACCAACAAATTGCCGCGCTCGATTTTGCCTCCCCTATCGATATCTTGATCAATAACGCTGGGCTCTTGATCAACAAACCATTTGAACAACTCAGTCACCAAGACTTGACCGAAAGTTACCAGGTGAATGTCATTGGCATTATGGAAGCCACACAAGCTTTGCTGCCTCAGCTGGCTGCTGACGCGCACATCGTGAATATCAGTTCTATGGGCGGGTTCCAAGGTAGCCTCAAATTTGCTGGGCTGGCGGCCTACTCTACTTCCAAAGCAGCCTTGTGTGCCTTCACCGAGCTTTTTGCAGAAGAATACAAAGCCACCTCGCTGCGCATGAATTGCTTGTGCCTAGGTGCCGTTCAGACCGAAATGCTATCTGTTGCTTTTCCGGGCTACATTGCACCAACCTCCCCTGCCGAAATGGCTCAGTTTATCGCCGATTTTGCCTTGAACAACGGCTCCTTTTTCAACGGTAAAATTATTCCGGTTTCTAGTTCAAATCCATAATTTCTAATCCGCAGGCTTTTTCGTAACTTCGTTACGTGAAGGAGTTTTGCAGGATCCTATTTCTATTGTTGGCAGCCCCAGTGCTTGCCCAAGACATCCATTGGACGCAATTCAACAACAACCCCATCTTTCAAAATCCTGCCAACGCTGGCAATTTCAAAGAAGACCTCCGCCTCACAGCCAACTACCGCACCCAATGGCGCAGCGTCAGTATTCCCTTTCAAACCACAGCCATTGCGGCCGATTCCAAATGGAAACAATGGGGTTATGCAGTCAATTATTTCCATGATCAGGTCGGCGACGGCAAGTTTCAGACCAACGAACTTCAGTTGAGTTTGTGTCGGCCAATTGCCATCAATAAACAACAGCAACTCAGGGCCGCCATTCAGTTGGGCTTCAATCAACGGCAACTCAACAGCAGTGCGTTTTACTTTGATAATCAGTACAATGGCTATATTTTTGATCCAAATGCGCCAACCAATGAGTTTTTCCAGACGGCGTCAATGACCAAACCCATGCTCGGCTTGGGTGTCATTCATCAATACGCGCTCAACAAACAAATCTCCATCCAAAGTGGCTTGAGTATATTTAACCTCACTCGGCCCAACCAAAGTTTTTTTACAGACAACACCAAACGCGACATCAGGGTCAATTTATTTGGCCAACTTCGCTATCAATACACGCCTGAATTGTCTTTTGAACCTAGTTTTCAGCTCAATTTACAAGGGGCGTATCGCGCACTAAGCATTGGCTCCTCAGCTGCCTATTTACTCTCCAAAACAGACGACATTACACTGAGCTCAGCCCTATGGTGGCGAACCAAAGATGCTTTTTGTCTGCAATTCGGACTCGCCCGAGGGCCACTTTACACCGGTATATCTTACGACTTCAATTATTCTTCGCTCGTGCCAGCCAGTAGAGGGCGCGGTGCGTTTGAATTGAGTGTGCGCTATGTTTTCAGTAAATTTCAACCACCACAATTGCAATACCGCATATGCCCAGACTATATCTGATTTATTTTCTGTTGCTTGCCACACCGCTGTGCGCTCAAAAGCAATTGCAGCGGCTCATTGCTCATGCCGATACCCAGGTACAAGCACTCGACTACATTGAAGCCTTGCGCTACTATGATCAAGCACTTGAATTGGAACCCAACAACATCGACCTACACTGGAAAATCGCAGCAGCCAATCAGCAATTCAAGGATTACAAAACCGCAGCAAGCTATTTTCTGAAGGTTTTTGAGCAAGATCCAGATGGGCAAAAGTATCCGCAAGCTCAGCTCAATTACGCGCTCATGCTCAAGCAACAAGGACGCTACAAAGAGGCCCTGGCACAGTTCAAAGAAGCCAAAAGATTTTTTGCCGAAGACAAAAAAAATCCATTCTACCTCAAGGCCGAACAAGAAATTATAGCTTGTAATTGGGTACTCAAACAACTCAAATTCATCAGCGCCGAAGAAAACAGCGCTTTACTGCAGCATCCTGTCAATACCGTCGATACCGAATTTGGTCACCTTTTTTTAAATGACACCCTCATTTTTAGCTCCTTAAGAGCCGATTCTACTGCCGCAGACGAAGAACAAATTTTCAGTGCCCAATATACCATTCAGCTGTATCAATACCCGGCCTCAACAAAAAATCAAGTGTTCATCACAGGCCTGCGTCCGCAGGAGGAATACGGCAACTTCACGCTTGCGCCAGACAGCAGTTTTGCACTGTGTAGTGCGTGCAGCAGAGCAGCCAATACCCTGAGCTGCCGCATCATGAAGGTGGTCATGCAAGAAAATATATGGCAGCTAGATACCAACGCCATGCTTTCACTGCCAGCAGCTACTTACCAAAGCATGCCCCATCTTTTTGAACTCAACGGGCAGCTCAAACTGATTTATGCTGCTACTTCTACGAGACAAAATGGAGATCTTGACCTTTGGTTGACAACATTTGAAAAGGACGGAACTGTTCAGACCCCCACCAATTTAGGTGGGCTGAATTCTCTTGAAAATGAAGTCTCTCCGTGGTTTGATCCACTTTTCAAGCGCCTCTACTTCTCGAGTACCTGGCATGCCGGATTCGGCGGTTATGATATCTTTTATGCTGCTCTTCAGACCGACGGCACTTTTGGCCCGCCTGTCAATTTGGGTCTGCCCTTCAACAGCTCGGCCAACGAACTCTACTTTTTCTGTGAAGCAGATACCGCCTATGTGAGTTCTAATCGCGTCGGAAGCCTATATGCCTCTCACCCTACTTGCTGTAGCGATATCTTTTATCAATATTTTCCGCGGCCAAAGTCGCCAAAAGAAGTGGTAGAAACAACTGCTATTCAAATCGTCAACTTACCCATCAGACTCTATTTCGAAAACGATCACCCTAACCCAAAAACGACAGCCGATTTCACCGATCTTTCCTACGAAGAAACCTACACCAAATACAAAAGCCAATACCCATTATATTTACAAAAAGCAACCGAAGGCCGAGATTCTTTGGCTGCTGTGCAACAAGCGCAATCCTTATTAGCTTTCTTTGACACCGAAGTAGACCGCGGCATGCAAGATCTGGCGCTATTTAGAGAGCAGGTATGGGAAGCTTTGCAGTCTGGTCAGCAGGTCAGTATCATGGTGCAAGGATTTGCTAGCCCGCTTGCGAAGTCAGATTATAACGTACATTTGACAAATAGACGCATTTCGGCCATCAAAAATTATTTTGAAGAGATAGATGGTGGTAAATTTGCACCTTATATGCTGACCACCCCGCTGCGCTTGCAATTTATTGAAGTGCCGATGGGTGAATACAAAGCCAATAAAGACGTGAGCGATAACTACTACGACCAACGCAATTCTGTTTATTCCAAAGATGCATCTCTTGAAAGACGCATTGAAATCATCGAACTGCGCACCCAACCATTCATACCCCGATGAGTCAAAAACAGCGCATCCATTTTCTAGATTTCAGTCGCAGCGTGGCCATCCTCATGATGCTGCAAGGACACTTTATCTCCATGACGCTTGAGAGCTACCCTACTTTTATGGCAGAAGTGAGGCTACACGGTTCTTCGGGCAGTGCTTGGTTCAGTGCATGGGGTTTCTTCAGGGGGCTTACCGCACCGCTATTTTTCACGATTTCAGGAACTGTTTTCACCTATTTACTGCACAAAGAATGGCAAAAAGGCCAGGCGCCGTTTTTCAAGCTCATGCGCGTCAAGAAAGGGATTCGCCGCGCACTGAGCCTCATGCTCATTGGCTATTTACTGCAATTCAACCTCAAATACCTCAAATACTATTTCGCTGGGCATTTCAATCCGCATTTTTTAGGGTTTCATATCTTGCAATGTATTGGGGTTGGTCTCTTGTTATTGCTTTTGATGAGTGCTTTACTCTACAAAATCAGACAATTGAGCTGGGTTTTTTACCTGCTTTTGGCACTGCTTATCTTTGGTTTTACACCGCTGGTGCGCCTTCAGCCCGGATATTTCCCGATAGGCATTCCGCCGATCTTGCAAAATATGATACAAGGGCCCGATACAGGTTTCTCGATTTTCCCTTGGATTGGCTTTGTTTTTTTAGGCGCTGGTTTTGGCCACTACCTCAGTATCCACGGTACCGGTTTCAAGAATAAAAATGTATACTGCTACCTCATTGGGAAGGGTTTGGCTTTTTATGGGGCAGGCTGGATCATGACGTTTATCTACAACGGAGATTTCACTCATTTTCATTACAAATACCTCTGGGCTTTTGACCGCGCATTTTTTGTCGCTTTATTGCTGATCTTCTTTACCTATATAAGTGGCTTTGAACGCTTACGGAATCGCTACTTTATGGCCGTTGGGCAAGAAACCTTCGCTATCTATGTATGGCATGCGATTATTCTATATGGCGCAATCACGGGCTACAGCTTGCGCAGCTTTTTGGAAAACAAACTGACTGCACTCGAAGCCGTATTGGGCGCTCTTATCTTCTTAGCGTTCTTTATTACTTTGGTTCAGGTTCTTGAGCCGATTCGTCATTTCTTTCGTAAATTTCGCACGTTTTTTATCTCAAATGGGAAACCAAGTAAGCCTCAATAAACCCAAAACACGCCTCTATTTCATCGATATAGCGCGCACCATTGCCATCTTATTAATGTTGGAAGGGCATTTTGTCCACGATTCACTTTCAACCGAGTGGGTCAATGAATCTTATCCTGCGTACCAAACCTGGAAATTCATTCGCGGCTTTACCTCCCCCACATTTTTAACGGTAACTGGTCTCATTTTTACTTATCTCTTGCTAGGCAATGAACAGCAGTCGTTTTGGCAGAACATGCGCGTTCGCAAAGGATTTAAACGTGTTGTTGAATTGCTTTTTTGGGGCTACCTACTCCAGTTTTATGCTTTTCATGTCTTACAATGTATTGCAATTGGCATCTTGACTATTATTCTGCTCTACGGTTTATTTCGTTTGATAAAAGTCATACCACTCTGGATATATTACTTTCTTGCTGGGACGCTTCTGTTTTACTCCCAATTGTTTTTTGGCTCCTTAGGCGACCACTATTGGCCCGAAAATGCGCCCACTTTCATTCAAAATATGTTTCATGGGCCGCATTCTGAATTTCCGATTACGCCCAGAATGGGCTACACCATGTACGGTGCAATGCTAGGTGTTTTGCTCTATCACTACAAAAGCTATGTCAAATCATTACCCGTCATCATTGGTACTTTTGGCGCTGGCTTACTTATTTTCTTTGGAATCAAACCCTTCTTAGTTTGGCTTCAAAGTATGCCTGGCCTTCATGATTTTACTTTCTATCAAATGGATTGGCTCCTAGATAAATTCGGAATGGTTTTGGTCATTCTCTCCTTATTGTTGGGTTTAGAAACCTATGTGCTGAAAATCAAAAAGGATAATTTATTTCTAAAAATTGGGCAAAACACTTTAAGTATTTTCATCATCCACATGATGTTGCTATACGGAAGCGTGATCAGAATTGGGTTCAATGATTTTCTGCATGAAAAACTAGGCCCTTATGAAGTCATTCCTTATACATTAGGTTTTTGGCTGATTTTCATAGTGTACGTCTATTATATTGACGTCATACGGGAACAGCTCCATTTTATTTTGTGGCCGATGAAGAAGTACAGCAGCAAACTTTTTGGAATCAAGGTCTGATTAAATACTAATTTTGCGCTTCAATAGGCGCTCACCACACGAATCTTGCACCTTGATCTTGATTTCGTAAACGCCGGGCTTGCTGTAAACATGGCGCGTCTTGAAAGACTTTTCGGACATACCATCGCCGAAATCCCAGGTAACACTAGAGGCATTCGGATAATTGGCACTTAGGTGAACCACCTTTTTTTCTTCCGGACTCAATTTGACCTCAAGCTCTACCGTATTCTGATTGATTTTATAACGGCTCTTGTTCATGAGGACCTGAACACCTGCGATTTGCTGAATGAGCTCAGCTTGTTTGGGGTCTAGTTTAGCCGTAAAACTCAAGTTTGGCTCTGTCTTGAACAAAGCTGAATAAAAACAAGATGCCGCTAAATAGGAGCCCGCAAGAGATGGGTGTTGTTTATCTTCTTGATAGAGTTGAATTTGAGGGTGGTTTGTTTTGACGGTTTCCCAAACCTTTCCGACAGGAACAATGGACAAGTTGAGTTGCTCACTCACATATAAGTAACCTTCATGGATTCGGTCAGTCATCGTTTGATAACTCCAGTCGATGCCTAATGAATCGTCTTTGAATCCACCATCGTAGCCCCAAGTTTGATAGAGCAAAACATTCGTACAGCTATTATTGGCATAGATTGAATCTAAGAGCTGTTTGACATAGGGAAGGCTCTGTGTGTCTATTGTCTGGCGATCTTGCGCTAATTCGCGGCTAAAGCCCTGCAAAACCACATAATCCCATTTGGTGGAGTTAATGTTTTTGTAAAGCTCGGGTCTTTTGGAGTGCATTTGAAAGGTGTGACTAGATTTGGCATCCATGAGCACCTCCAGTTTAACTCCTTTGCTTTCCGCCATTTGTTCAAAAAGCTTTGGCATGTTGTTATAGTGTGTGTAAGAGTTGCCTACAAACAATACACGCATGGGCTGCGCAAAAGCAATTTCTACAAATAGAAAGCACGATATTATAGCTAGTATTTTCATCAGATTTTTATTGATGCGTTCCTTCAAACAAAAGTCTTGCCAAAGCTTGTAGCTCAGCCGGGTCTGCGGCTACCTTGGGCTTGCTAAAATTGATGTCGTCGACTTGTTGGAGTGGAATCAGGTGGATGTGTGCATGCGGGACCTCAAGACCAATCACACTTAAGCCAATGCGTTTACAAGGTACGTGTAAGCGAAGCGTGCCCGCTACTTGCTTGGCAAAAAGCCATAGACGCTGGTAACCCTCATCGTCTATATCAAAAATATAATCGGTTTCTAACTTTGGAATAACGAGTGTATGGCCCTTTGCCAAAGGCATGATGTCAAGAAAAGCCATGAATTCGTCGTTCTCGGCCACTTTATGGCAAGGAATTTCACCAGTTATGATCCTTGAAAATAAACTCGCCACTATCTAGAAATAGATATGATTTCAAAATGAATGACGCCGCCTGGAGTTTGAATCTCGGCGATATCGCCAACTTTCTTACCTAATAAACCTTTACCGATTGGAGATTCAATTGAAATTTTGCGCAATTTAAGATCGGCTTCGTTTTCTGCCACAAGTGTGTATTCGATCTCCATGCCGTTGTTTGGGTTTTTGATCAAGACCTTTGAAAGGATAAACACTTTGCTGTTATCCATGTGCGATTCGTCTATTAAACGCGCATTGGAAACTATAGCTTCCATTTTGGAAATCTTCATTTCTAAAATGCCTTGTGCTTCTTTCGCGGCATCGTACTCTGCATTTTCAGATAAATCGCCCTTGTCTCTTGCTTCGGCAATTTGTTCAGATATAGCAGGGCGTTGTACTGTTTTCAGATGATGGAGTTCATCTTTGATCTTTTGTAAGCCTTCTGCTGTGTAGTAACTGATATTTGACATGGTCTTCGATTTATGGAAACAAACAAGAGAGCCCTAATAAGAGCTCTCTTGCACCTAACAAAGTTAGAAAATTATTTTAAGCTAATAGTAGCTCCGATTGTATGAATGGTACCAAATACACCTGCAAAGCGTGCAGCGTACTCTAAACCTAATGCATTTTGATTTTCACCAACTAGCGCATCAATAGAGACACCAGCAGACGGGCCGCTAAAAGCACTTGACTTGGTTTCTTCATTGAACATACCGTCTTCATAGCAGAATCCTGCTCTGAGATTGAAGGCCATGTTGTCTTTGGCTAAGCCGTAATCAAAACCAATGCGAAATTGGTCTTTCATAAAAGAGTTGGCTGTAAAGCCGAGCGCCATATTGAGCTTGTTGCTTTCATTGAGGATGAAATCATAGGAAGCCCCAATACCTAGGAGGGAAGGCAATTCAAAAGTAGCTGAGCGTTGCTCAAGTGATGCGTTGTAGCCAGTAGTAACGTACGTTACTTGTTGTGCCAAACCGTCACCTTTATAGCGCATTACAGGACCGACATTTTTAAGGGTAATGCCGAATTTCAGTTGGTCTTGTTCTCCCGATACATAACGAATTCCCGCATCAATAGCAATTCCGTTAGCCTTGAGGTTAGAAATGCTCTCGGAAATAACCTTGAAATTGATTCCACCATAAATAGAAGAAGAAAACTCTTTGGCGTATCCTACACTAAAAACATTGAAACGCGGTGAAAAGAAACCAATATTACCTTCTGGATTTGCTACAGTTGTAATCGGAATATCACCGTAATTCATGGCTTGCACACTTACAGAGAAAACCTCAGAGTCAGAGATGCGCTGAGCAATACCCGCACCGTTCAATGAGATACCCGCGTTACCCATCCAATTTGAATAGTTGTACTTGAGTTGTGTTTTATCTGTAAACGCCAAACCTGCGATGTTCATGTAGGTTGCTTCTAGACCATTACTGTTTGCGTAAGAAGCATCACCAATTGCGGAAGATCTAGCCCATGGGTTAATCAACAATTGTGAAGCTCCGGCAGAACCTACGCGGTCTTCGTTACCTGCCTGCGCAGTTAGCGAGGCCACTAGACCTGCGCTAAATACTATTTGTTTGAATGTCATTTTCATAGCTTTCGAACTAATCTATCATTAAATACCTTGTAAATCCGCCTGACGCATGCCGCCAAAGAACTTCA
>JBEEKN010000036.1:0-27777 GCA_041168605.1 Bacteroidota bacterium
TATAAGCAATCAGCATCAGCTCGGCAACCAAACCTACGCGCTCCATTAGAGCGGAAGGTACCAAAATGCGTCCAGCGTTGTCTAGAGCTACCTGCTTGGCACCCTGATGGAACAATCTGTAAAACATTCGGTTTTTTGGCTTGAACAAGTTCATTTTAGAAAGCTTCTGACTGATGCGCTCCCACTCTGGTAGTGGGAAGAGTGTCAAGCAATCTTCAAAACCCTTGTTGAGCATGAAATCGCGCTGGGAAACAGCAGGCAATTGCTTGCGCAAACCAGATGGAAAGAGGAAGCGCCCCTTTTCATCCATTTTGACCTCAAATTCACCTACTAGTCCTGACATAGCGTTAATAATGGGTAAAATTAGTAGATTCCTACCACTTTTTACCACAGCTGTTTTGTATTGTTGATAACTTCTAACGTACAGAGCCAATAAAGGTTACATATTAACAATTATTAACAAGCTAATATCCTTGTTTTACAGGTGTTTAATGCCATATAGTGGGAAGAAGTGGGAACTTTTTCAACAATTTGTTAATATCCGATTTTGAGCAGGTTCAAGTCGGCTACTTTTCAACTAAATTTGCACATGCAAAATAAACAACTCGGCTACCTCCTCATTCCTTTGCTCGCTTGCATTTGGGGCAGTTCATTTATCTTGATGAAGCGCGGCATGTTTGCAGCCGATGGCGAAGTTGTTTTTAGCGCAGCGCAAGTCGCGAGCATCCGTATTTTTGTGGCCAGCGTGGTTTTTTTGCCCCTACTCCCCAAATTACTTGGCCAGCTAGCGCGCAAAAGCGACTTGTTTTACTTTGCAATTGTAGGTTTAGGCGGTAACCTCATCCCTGCTTTTCTCTTCACCTACGCCGAGCAAACACTAGACTCCGGCATCGCAGGCATCATGAATAGCTTTACGCCTATTTTCACGATTATTGTTGGCGTACTCTTTTTTCAAACAAAAATCAATTCACAACAAATCATTGGTACGTTGATTGGTTTTAGCGGTATTTCTTGGCTTATCCTGCTGAGCAGTCCAGTAAATGGCAATTTTCAACTAGCTCCCGCAATGGCCATCTTACTCGCTACGTTATTATACGGATTCAGCTTAAACACCATCAAGCACAAACTCGGTAAATACAACCCTATACAAATTGCCACAGGAGGTTTCAGTATGGCCTTCTTGCCGGCTGCATTTTGTTTTTTCTATTTCGACACCCCGCGCGTTTTCAGCCAAAACAGCCATGCCAGCGAGAGCTTTACTTATATCCTGATACTTGGCCTGATCGGCACCGCATTTGCCGTGATCCTCTTCAATCGGATTATTGCGCAAACCACAGCGCTCGCGGCCAGCACCGTAACTTATTTTATCCCGATTATTGCCGTGGCTATCGGTGTTTACAACGGTGAACGTTTCATTTGGCAGCAGCTGTTCGCCATGCTCGTGATCATTACTGGCGTGCTTTTAGTCAATTTAAAAGGCAGAAAAAGCAACAAATAATAGCAAAAAGCGTAAGAAAAGCCCAGTAAATCTTTGGAGAACACGTAGAAAACACTATATTTGCACTCCAATTTTGGATTATTTAACAATTAAATAAAGCTATATGTACGCAATTGTAGAGATAGCAGGGCAGCAGTTTAAAGTGCAAAAAGACCAAAAGGTTTTTGTACACCGTCTAGATGCCGAAGCAGGTCAGAAATTAGAATTTGACCGTGTTTTGTTGATCGAAGACGCTGGCAAAGTAACCCTTGGCGCCCCAGCTATAGAAGGTGCTAAAATCACCGCAGAAGTTCTTGACCACGTTAAAGGTGACAAAGTCATCATTTTCAAGAAAAAACGCCGTAAAGGTTACCGTGTTAAAAACGGTCACCGTCAGCAGTTTACTGCAATCACTATCAAAAGTATCACAGCATAACTTCCTTCAATAGGAACTAAATATAAGAAACCATGGCACACAAGAAAGGAGTCGGTAGTTCGAAAAACGGTCGCGAATCACATAGCAAGCGCTTAGGTGTTAAAATCTTTGGTGGTCAAGCTGCCATCTCAGGTAACATCATCGTTCGCCAACGTGGCACTCAGCATCATCCAGGCAACAACGTAGGTATTGGCAAAGACCACACCTTGTTTGCGCTCACAGATGGTCTTGTCGAATTCCGCAAAAAGAAAGACAATCGTTCATTTGTTTCAGTTGTTCCTTTTGAGGCAACACAAGCATAATACAACGAACCCCATTTGAAAAGCTCCCCTCCGGGAGCTTTTTTTATGCGCATCATTTTCAAAAAACGCTTCATCACGAATCAATTACAAGAACGGTTTTTTATCAACTGAAAAGAAAGTGCGCTTCTGAGTTAATTCCTTAATTTTGAACAGACGAATCCTCGAATGAAAAATTATCTTCTCGTACTCCTATCCAGTGCCCTGCTCATTTTGAGTTTTCCTTACACAGGTAGTTTTACGCCTTTTGTATTTATTGGCTTGGCACCCCTTTTATTAGTGCGTCAGCAATTTTTGGCGAGCGGCAAAAAACCCTGGCAACTTGGCATATGGACCTACCTCGCTTTTCTGTTTTGGAATCTCGGCACCACTTGGTGGGTCGCAAACGCCTCTGTCAGCGGTGGTATTTTTGCCTTTACCGTGAACGCGCTACTCATGACGCTCGTATTCGGACTCTGGAGTTTCATTGACCGCAAAATTCAGACGCGCTATTCCTTTTTCATGCTCATCCCAATTTGGCTTCTTTTTGAATTCGGCCACCACCGCTGGGACCTCTCCTGGCCTTGGCTCAGCTTGGGCAACTACTTCTCTGTGCGCACTGGCTGGGTGCAGTGGTACGAATGGACCGGCACACTTGGCGGAAGCGCCTGGATCCTATTGGTCAATCTTTTAGTATTCCGACTATATCACGTGTATCGCCATGTTGCCAAAAGAAACCAGTATATTTTTACTATTCTAGGCGTTTTGCTTTTGCCAATTGTCACGAGCCAAGTATTGCAAATATTTGCCCTCCCTAGCTTTCAACCAAAGCAACTCCATGCTGTGGTTGTGCAACCCAATATAGACCCGTACAAAGAAAAATTCACGCTTTCTGCCTCAAACGAAGCCTTTGCAGATTCCATTGTCGTTTTGGCCAATCGGCACGTCACTGCCCAGACCGACCTTGTCTTGGCACCAGAAACTGCCCTACCGCTATCCTTTCAAGAAGAAAGGCTCCACACCTTCGCTTTTGGTCAAAGCCTTGCCAGTCAGGTTCAAAAATGGCCGCAAGCCAACTTGCTCATTGGCGCCAGCACCGTTCGTATTTTTGATGACAAACAATCAGTAGCAAGCACACCCATTCCGAATTCAAGCGAATGGTATGAAAGCTATAATACTTCTGTGTTGCTCACCAAAACAGCTCCGCCGCAATATGCGCACAAATCCAAATTAGTTCCTGGCGTAGAATTAGTACCATTCTCTGCTTACCTCCCCTTTCTTTCTGCCCTTGCCATTGAAAACGGCGGCTCTTCCGGAACTTTAGGTGTAGAAAAGGAGCCAAAAGTCATGGCCATCAAAGTCAAATTTGACAACCTTCAAAAAGACGCAGCCAATAAAGCACAAACCGTTACTTTGGCACCTATTATCTGCTATGAGTCTATTTACGGAGATTTTGTGCGCCGTCAAGTACAAAAAGGAGCCCAAGCGCTTTGCATACTGACCAACGACGGCTGGTGGGGCAATACACCCGGCTACAAACAACATTTCTCTTTTGCACGCTTGCGCGCCATCGAAAACCGCCGCTGGGTTTTGCGCAGCGCCAATACAGGCACCAGTGGCAGCATTGATCCGAGTGGAAAGATCATCAAAAAAACACCCTATTGGGTCAAAACAGCATTTTCACAAACCCTCCAGCTGCGCAGCGACCAAACCTTCTACACCACCTACGGCGATTGGTTAGCAGGCCTTTCTATTTCCTGGATTTTACTTAGCTTCAGTATATTTCTCAAGCATATTGGCAAGAATTCCCGTAAATTGCAGGCATGAAAATTTGGCTTGTCTTCTTAGCTTTTTTGAGTAGTTCTTTCAACACATTTGCGCAAGTTAACTTCACGAGCTCTACGCTACCTATTGTTGTCATTGATACCGATGGTTTAGCCATTCAAGACGAACCCAAAATTGATGCCCTCATGGGCATCATCTACAATGGGCCCGGGCAAGTCAATCATTTAAACGATCCCTTCAATGAATTCGATGGTCAAATTGCCATAGAAAAACGCGGGTCGTCATCGAGTGGTTTTCCGCAGGCATCTTATGGCTTCGAAACCAGAGGTCCAAACCTAAGTAATTACAACGTCTCACTTTTTGATTGGCCCTTAGACAACGACTGGATCCTCTATGCGCCTTACACAGACAAAGCACTCATGCGCAACGTGCTCACGTACAAATTAGGTGCTGAACTCGGCCGTTGGGCGCCGCGTACGCAATTTTGCGAAGTGGTACTCAATGGCAATTATATTGGTGTATATGTCCTCATGGAGCGCATCAAGACGAATCCTGGAAGAGTCGATATCGATCAACTCAACTACTCAGACACCCTAGACAACCACATTGCCGGCGGATACATCGTCAAGGTAGACAAAACTACTGCCGGAGGCGTGATCGCTTGGACCTCCCCCTACACTTGCCAAGCGCCCGGCACTGGCCCTATTCGCTTTCAACTCCACGACCCAACTATAGACACCATTCATCCGCTGCAAAAAGCTTATATCCAAGACTACATCACCGACTGGGAAGTAGCGCTCAAGAGCAGTAACTTCACCAACCCCATAACCGGCTACAAACCCTACATAGACGTTGGGTCTTTCATCGACTTCTTTTTGATCAACGAGCTCTCCAAGAATGTAGATGGTTACCGCATCTCAACTTATTTGCACAAACAACGCTTCAGCGAAGGCGGCAAATTAGTGGCTGGCCCACTCTGGGACTTCAACATCGCCTGGGGGAACTCAAATTACTGCGAAGGCGGCAATACCTCGGGTTGGGAAATCAATTTCAATAGCGTTTGTGGCGGCGGTGGCGAATGGCAAAACCCCTTTTGGTGGAACCGCATGTTGCAAGATCCGCTTTTTGCCAATGAAGTGAAGTGTCGCTGGACCACCTTGCGCCAAAGCACCCTGAGCAATGCTGCACTGACTACCTACATCGATTCTGTAGCCGCTACACTAACCGTACCCGCAGCACGTCATTACCAAAAATGGCCCATACTCGGCGCTTATGTTTGGCCCAACAACTTCATCGGAACGAGTTATCAAGCGGAGGTCAACTACCTCAAAACCTGGATCCAAAACCGAACCGCCTGGATGGACGCCAATATGTTTGGTACCTGCACCGCTCCTGTGCCTACGCATACGCATCCAATCATTGAGATTTATCCAAATCCAACTTCGGGAGAAATACAAATTACAGGGCTTCAAGGTGCAGGACAACTCCTCATTCTCGACTTATCTGGGAAAGTCATTCAATATGCCAATTACCAAAGCCAAACAACACAACTTGACCTGACATCATTACAAAACGGCATTTATTTCATTTCAGAACCAACTAAAGGTATTTATGAGAAAATCATTAAACAATAAGCTTGTACCACTTCTTCTTATCGGATTATTGGTCACTACCTTTTCCTGCGTCAAAAAAAATCCGGGTCAGGGAGGCACCTCAGCCATTAATGGAAAGGTAACTGGGCAAGATTTCATTGCAGGAGAAAACGAAGTCCAGCAAATTATTTTCACCTCCGGCGCACAAATTGAGCACGGTGACTACTTTCTACTCAATGAAGTGAAAGACGGCAACAACTACTACATTTATTTCAAAAATCCGACTTGGGTGTCAACCGCAAACCCAAACATTCAGGGTAGAATCGGCCTAGAAGTTGTCTTTAATTACAGCGATGCCAATACCACAATTGCGCAAGCCGTCAAAAACAAGATTGCCGGCTTGGGTGTTTTGAATTTCACCATGGCCCTGGACCAAGATATCTTAACACTCTCCTACAAAAGTCACCAAGCCATTCCAGATCCGGACAACGGCACCACCAATTTTGCACTAGACGTTGCCAATCAGGGCAGTGCCGATTATATAAGCCCAATGGTCCAAAATATGGCCGAAAAAAATGTGTACATCTGTTACGGAGAAAATACCTTTGCCAGTGACAATGTCAAAACGAATGCTTACGGCGACTTCCAATTTACCAATTTACAAGTGGGCACCTACAAAGTTTATGTAATCAGTGAAAATCCGCCGACAGATGGTCAGCATATAGAAATAGAGCAAACCATTGAAATCACCGCTAAAGGCACCATTTCAGACCTCGGCACGCTCCATGTCTTTCACTAATGAAAAAAATACTCCTGCCCATCCTTTTGTTCAGCAATGTACTCAGTGCCCAAACCGGACTTTGGCTTGATGCCGGCATCACAAAAAAATGGAATAAATCATTCAAAACCTCTTTTGAAATCGGCGAACGCCAAAATATAGGCCTTGGCTTTGATCGACTTTATATTGAAGTTGGTCCTACTTATCAAGTACTAGACGGCGTCAAAATTACTGGGGCTTACCGTTTGGTCAGCAATGAAAAAGGGGATCAGTTTGTATTACAGGCTGATCGTTTGTCTCAAAGATTTCAAATTGGAACGGATATCTCCATCTTAGATGCTTTTGATCTTGGCCCTAAAAGACTTGATATCTCCTGGAGTTCTACACAGCAGTGGAGCATGCAAGTGGGCAAACAAAGCAGCAGTATTTGGCGCAACAAACTCAGCATGAGTTATGACATCAAAAATTTTCCGCTCAGCCCGTGCTTCAGTGCCGAACACTTTTATCGCTGGAATGCCAATATAGTCTACACCCCTACTGACGTACTCATCAGCGGAGCAACCGTTCAGTGGCGCTATTTTTTGGGCGCTGACCTTGAATTACCCAAAAAACATTCCTTGAAATTGCAAATTGGCTTGAGATCAACAGCCGCTGGCGCACAACCTTTGGTTCGCGCATCTTATCAATATTCCCTCAAATAATCTGTAACGATTTAATCCAGGACGGGCATCAATAAAAAAGGGAGAGTCCGAAAACTCCCCCCTTTCCATCAATCAACATTTTGAATATTAGAAACCAGGATTCTGTTGCAAATTCGGGTTAAGTACGATATCAGAAGTTGGAATTGGATAGAGATTGTATTTATCATCTACCCCAAGACCAGCTGCGTCGCCTCCTTTGAATGGCCACACATAAGTGCTGCTCGTGAAAAGACCAAAACGGATGAGGTCGGTACGGCGTGTACACTCCCAGTTGAGTTCGCGTGCGCGTTCGTCAATGAAATCATTGAGTACTAAAGAGCTGAAGTTGTGGCTTGCGTCTCCATAGGCACGTTCGCGAATTTTGTTCATGTATGTAAGTGCAGTAGCTTCATCACCTGAGCGGAATTTAGCCTCAGCGTACATTAAGAAAACATCACCTAAACGGAACATCGGGAAATCGACATCGACGTGAGCAGAGGTTGCGTTGTTCGAACCATTGAGACCGTCTTTGGTTTTGTTTTTGTATTTAGGATTCGCATACCCTTGTGTAAAGGTACTCATCGAGGTGATATCGATTTGCTGCCCGGCGGTGTAGAACATCCAGCGAGAATCTTCTGTAGAATCTGCAAATTTTTCAATGAAAGGTCGCGTTGCACGATTGCCCGCCCATTTACCATTTACACCGTAGTCTGCAGCCACCATTGATCCGCCTAATGCAGAGCAAATCATGAAGGTTGTTCCACCCCAAGTTTGTGAATACAAACCATTATAAACAATTGGGAAGATGATTTCGGGTGAAGTGTTGTTATCTGCTAGGAAGACATCTTGGTAGACGTCGTCTAGCTGAAAGTTATTGGAATTGATCACTTTTTCACAGTAGGTAGCACATTCGTTGTAGCGAGCAACACCTGTGTATACTTCAGCATTGAGGTACATTTTGGCCATGAGTGCGTGTGCAGCACTGCGAGATGCACGACCATAAGCCACAGTAGTAGCAGGTGTGAGCTCATCTTCGATAGCTTTGATTTCAGACTCGATGTATGCGAATAAATCTCCACGCATGATTTGCTCTGGCGTGAAAGCACCAACGCGGTCTTCTTCGGTTACAAAAGGCACATTTCCGAATAAATCCATGGCGTGGTAGTAAGCCAATGCACGCAAGAAACGCGCTTCGTTGCGCATGGTGACAATGTTCTCAATCTGGGCAGCCGTAAAGCCACGCTCGTTGAGTTTTTCATCGCGTGCTTGCCAAATGAATTCGTTACAAAGCGTGATTTGGTAAAATATGCGGTAATACATTCCTTTTACCCACACGTTGTCGGCGTTCCATTCTGTTTTGTTCAGATCTGGAATACCGGGGTCATTCCAACCGCAAATTGCTTCGTCGGTAGGCAGCTCTTGCATGTTCCACAATACGCGAACATACGCAGAAAAACCCTCATCGATACCAGCGATATCCGCTTGCCCAGCTGGGCCTTGGTTACCTGTCATGGACATGCCTGAGTACAATTTTGCTAGTACTTTGATGTAGTTATCGGAATCGCTGTAGACCGCCTCAGCATTGAGACCGTATTTAGGCGATTGATTCAAGTTTTTGCCACAGGCTCCTAATAAAAGAGCGCTGGCAATAAAGGTATAAGCTACTAATCTTTTCATGGTTCAAAAATTAGAAATCAAATGTTAAGTTAACTGAATACACGCGTGGACGTGGGTAGAAATTGTTGTCGATACCACCACCAATCTCTGGATCTTGTCCAGAATATTTGGTAACAACAAAAGCATTTTGCACAACGAAACTTGCATTGAGGCCTACTTTTTCTTTTGCAAAACCGAGCTTGCCAAAGTTGTAACCTACATTGATGAAGTCCACGCGCAAGAAATTTGCTTTCTCGAGGTAGTGATCACTCATTAACTGACTTGCAGTTACGCGCTGTACTTCGTCTTGGTAGTACAAAGAACTGATGTTATTGAGGTATTTTTTTGTTCCGTCGATGGTTTGGAAAACCGCGCTGTTGGAGTGGATGTTGTTATAGATGGTAGCACCCATTTCTGCACGAGCAGAGAAACCTGCATACCATTTTTTGTACTGGAAGTTCAAGGCTGTACCAAAGAACATTTTTGGAGCGGCCTGACCAGCGTAATAGCGGTCTTTGACGTTGATGATGCCGTCGCCATTTTGATCGACAAATGCATTGGTGTCTTTCCACTTATCTGCGGCTGTCACTTGACCGTCGCCGTTCATGTCGATTTCCGACAAAGAGCCAACTTCAATGACACGGCCTTGTGAGTCGTATTGTTGCTCAAGAACAAAGAAAGTGTAAGTTGGGTAACCTACTTGATGCGCTTGGATGGTATTTCCGATACCGCCACCAATACCACCAACCAACACACCTGGAGATGTTGTGTCAACAACTTGAGATAGTTTGATAACGGTGTTCACGTTGTAAGTACCGTTGATGGACCAATCTAGGCGCATGTCTTTTTTAGCGATCAAGCCTGTGTTGATAGAAACCTCAACACCGCGGTTTTGCATCGCACCTACATTGGTAAGGATTTCGTTGGTGAAGTTCGTTCCGGCAGGAACAGGAACCGTAGCGAGGAGGTCGCGGGTATCTTTTTGATAAACATCGACGCTTCCTGAGAAACGGTCGTTTTTAAAGCCGAAATCTAAACCTAAGTTGTAAGAAGTTGTGGTTTCCCAACGAAGGCCAGCATCAAATCCTGCCGGACGCAATACTTGGTAGTACTGACCACCAAAAGCATACTGAGCGGTTGTTGCGCCTTGGAAATAGTTACCGATATAGGCGTAGTCTCCGATACCGTCTTGCTGACCAGTGATACCCCAACCAGCGCGAAGCTTCAACATGTTGATTACTTTGCTCTTTTTCAAGAAATCTTCTTCAGAAATAAGCCAAGCCGCAGAAGCGGCAGGGAATACACCCCAGCGTGTTTCTGGGCTAAAGCGAGAAGAACCATCGCGACGTACAGAAACGTTCACTACATATTTGCCAGCATAGTTGTAGATGGCACGTCCGTAGTAAGACATGAGTACGTTGCGCGTGTAGAACGGAAATGCAGCTTCTGGTGCAATGACGCTATCTTGCGCTTCGTTGTAAGTAGGGTTGTTAGGGCTGTAGGTATCCCAATCTTGGTAGGAGTAACCTGCAACCATTTCCAAAGTTTGTTTTTCCCACTTGGCGCCAGAATTGTAGCTCAAGTAAGATTCAAAAAGTTTGTTGGTTTTGGTCGTGCGGTAGTTTGAATAACGCCCTTGTGTGTAATAACCTGAAGCAGAAGAAGCAGGAGTGATAGTGTAGCCTGTGCCTTCTGAGAAGTCACCACCTATATTTACTGTTGCTTTCAAAGAAGGCAAAGAAGGCAAGTGATAAGAGATTTTAGCATTGGCAATTGCACGGTTGACTTTGCTTTGGTCAGTAGACTGTTCGATTAGGCCCAGTGGGTTGCGTGCAGAAAGTGTATTTGGCTTGTTGTTGTCAATCCATTCGAAATAACCACCGTAGGCTTCGTTGCCTGAATAGATCGGTTGAGTAGGGTCAAAAAATGCTGCGCCAAGTGCACCGCGGTTGGCAAAGAAAGAAGCCGTTTGAACGTATTTCATGTTGGCTTCGATTTGCAATGTTTTGTCTAATAAACTTGGGTTCATGTTCAAGCTTACAGTTGTACGGGCAAATTGATCCCTTTTGAGGATACCGTTGTCCATGCGGTTACCTATTGATAAACGGTAAGGGAAGTTTTTGATGCCGCCAGTAATCGAAACGTTGTTGTCGGTAACTACTGCAGAGCGGAATACTTGTTTTTGCCAATCTGTGCTGGAATCGCCAAGCAATGCTTTTTGAGCGGTTGTGCCACTGGCATTGACAAGATTGCGAAGGGAGTCTGCGCTGAGCACATCGAAATATTTTGCAATGGTAGAAACAGAAGTTTTAGAATCCAATACTACTTTGACATCGTTTGAAGCAGAACCGCGTTTGGTTGTGATGAGGATGACGCCGTTGGCTGCTCTCGAACCATAAATAGCGGTGGCTGAAGCGTCTTTTAAGACAACAAATGAAGCGATGTCATTTGGGTTGATCAATGATAATGGGTTGGCTGCACCAGCAATACCGCCGTTATCTAGCGGCACACCGTCTACAACAATAAGTGGGTCGTTGGACGCATTGATGGAAGTTCCACCGCGCAAACGAAGTGTGCTGCCTGAACCAGGCGCGCCATCGTTGGAGGTGACTTTCAAACCAGCAACCTTACCCATAACGAGTTGCTCTGGAGAAGCAAGTGAACCTTGCACAAAGTTTTTCTCGTTAATGATCGTAGCAGAACCGGTGAGGTCTTTGGTGCGTTGGGTACCGTAACCGATCACAACCACATCACTCATGTCTTGCGTTTTTGACGCAAATTGAAAATCGTTGGTCACCATTTGGTTGGCAACAACAGTTACTTGATCAGATTGCGGATTGAAACCCATGAACTTATAAATGACATTGTAAGTTCCGGCTTTGAGGCCTGTGATTTCATAAAAGCCTTTGTCATTGGATACGGCGCCTTTGCCCTGACCTTCCACCAATACTGAAGCATTGAATAGCGGAACACCAGATGCGTCTGTGATGGTTCCTCGGATTCCGGTTTGGGCAAGAGCCACCACCGAAAAGCCAAAAAACATCAAGAAGGCAAAAAAACTTGTAGTAGTTTGTTTTTGCATAGTTCTCGTTTTAGCGTTAATAACAGATTAATCAGTCAAATATATTTGATTTTTTGTTAATGTCAAGTTGACACAAAGAAAAAGTTTTTCACCAAGTGACCAAAATTGTATGTGAAAAATGCGTTTCGCTGTGCTTTATAGGAGCAGTCAAAATCAGTACTTGCTGACTTGCATCGTATTGCGTGGCGCAAGTTTTGCCATTTAACTTTACTTTTTTAGGAGCTGAGGCACAATGAATTTGCACCTGATACGTGAATTGTTTGCCGGAAAGTCGTTGGCCAAATGTCGAAACAGCCTTGATCTCTAAAGTCTTTGCATCAGCTTTGGCCGTGAATTGCAAGCGTTTATAGCGAGACATCAGCCAAGCACCTGCGCTCAGGCCATCGTCTTCATACCATTCTCCGGTAGCTTGAGTGACCGTAGCGTGATGGTAATAATGAACTGTTACGGTCGTGTCTTTGTAGGCATCTGTAGTCTGACAAACGGTAGCCATTGGCACAAACGAGCCCGCGCGAACAAATACCGGAATTTGATCCAATGAAAGTGGTGTTTCAACTTCTATAAATTGTGAATCTATACCGCTATCAACTGTTTTTTCAATTAATTGACCACTCGAGAAATCGAACCATGGTGTGCCAGCAGGCAATTTGGTGCGCACGGTATTTTCTTTAAAACCATTGATCGGGTCGGTAATGGCATGTACCAAAAATGCAGCACCCCACATATATGTTTCCGATTGCTCAAAGGACCAATCAGCCTTCGGAAACTCCATGTAAATTGGTCTCATGAGCGGCCAACCTTTCGTTGTATTTTGATAAGCTAACGTGTAATTATACGGCAGCATCCGGTAGCGGCTTTCAATTGCTTTTTTAGCGAGCGCTTTGGTTTGGGCATCTTTGTATATCGCTTCGCTTGGCACATCTTCTTGCGCATGCGGTCTGAATATAGGCTGAAAAACGCCGTATTGCAACCAACGCACATATAACTCTGGCTCGTCGTTGGCACCTGCAAAACCACCTAAATCAGAATGCATGTAAGCCATCCCTTGGAGCCCCATTTGCAAGGAGATTTCCATTTGTGGCTTGAGCCCACCCCAAGTGCGGTTCACATCGCCAGACCAAGGAATCATGCCGTAGCGCTGAGAACCAGAATAACCGGCGCGCATCAAGATAAATGTACGCTCGCTTGCGAAGTCTTTTTGATAACCTTCGCTAATGAGTCTGGCCCAATCATGGCCGTAAATATTGTGCACCTGATTGGCCCAAGCATCTTTGTGTTTCATGTCGGCCGGGTGTACTTCAGGCTCTCCGAGATCGCCCCAGATGCCACTTGCGCCCAAGTCATGGAGGTCTTTATAAACCTGCCAGAACCATTTTTTGGTCTCTGGTTTATAGATATCGAGCAAGCCGGTATGTCCAAAATAAAAATCATATGTCAGTGACTTACCAGCAGCATTAGTTCCTAAAAGACCCAATGAGTCGGTTATTTGCCAATTTTTGGAAGTATTCAGGATAAACGGCTCGGTAATCAGAACTGTTTTGACGCCATTTTGCTTGAAATCGGACATCATTTGTTTCGGGTCTGGAAAGGAATCGCGGTAGAAAGATAAATTACCGAGTGTGCCTTGGATGGTTTTACCAAACCAATAGAGGTCAAAAATAATGGCGTCCAGTGGAATTTGTTCGGAACGAAAAGTCTGTACCACCTCGCGGGCTTCGGCCTCTGAATGGTAGCCAAAACGGCTTGCGAAATTACCAAAGGCCCAACGCGGAGGCATCGGCTGTCTGCCGCTTAGGTAGGTCCATTCTGAAGTAATTTCTTTCCAATCTTGGCCTGCAATAATTTGATAACACATGCGGCCGCCAATGGCTTCAAAGCGCACGTGGTTGTTTTTTGCAGCATCTAAATCTAGGTAACCTGTTTCTGGATTGTCAAAATGCACCATATAGAGGCGGTCTGACATAAAAATTGGCATCGTGAAATTCATCAGTTCTGAATGCGTTTCATAACCGTAATGTGCGCGGTTATACAATTGCAAACGATAGCCGCGACGGTTCATACCCAACGCACGCGCACCTGCTCCCATCAGTTTTTCATCGGAATGAATGGCCAAATCAATGCTATGCAATTGACCCGGTTGATACCCCTTCCCTTCCTTGCAGAGTAATTTCCCCGCATGATAATAGGCTAATTCGAACGGAGCAGTCTGAATGCGGACCTCTAGTTGTGCGCGTTGTACAACATAATGTGTTGCATCGATTTGTTGCAGTTTAAAAACGTTCTTTTGCGGTTGAATTTGAATCGCGTGAGAAGTTTTGTACGTACCCATGCCGTTGCTCGGAATGAACTTCACCTCGATAATGTGCTCAGAATAACTCGCCAGTTGGTAGGTGCCGTCGCTTACACTGATTGCACAGCCTTCTTCAGTGGCCTGTATGGATTGGAATTGTCTTGTGGCATCTTGCGCGTGCAGCGAAAAAAGCAGGAAAAAACCCGAAAAGAGAAATAAGTATGCTTTCATGATTAATGCGTCAGTTTGATGATATAAGCAGTTTTCGCGGGGATCTGACCCGTTGCTTGTTCGAAATCAAAAGTTTGGTTATTGAGCACGTCTTTTCCTTTGTCATAGCCCTTGAAGCCCTCTGCAAAGCGATACCATGAAAGCGTTTGCTCTTTAGTTGAATTATTGATGACCACCATAATCACCTCAGCTGCTTGACCCAATTCTTTAACGGGCTCCAGGTAGCGAAAATAAACATACACGTTATTTTGAGGTACAAACTGCAGGAGTTTGCCTTCATGGATCACCTTTTGACCTTTTCTCCAATTGAGTAGTGCTTTCGAAAACTGGAAATAAGCTTCCTCCTCTGGGGTTCTTCCTGTTTGATAGGCATGACATTTAGCGTCGTCGTTGCTGCAAAATGCCGTATGCCGATCTGCAGCCCAGCCGCCAGGGAAGTCTTGACGGATAGCTGCATCACCTAAATCCTTATTTCCTTTCATCCCGATTTCTGTACCATAATAAAGCTGCGGAATGCCGCGGGTGGTAGCCAGCAAGGTGAGTGCTAACTTGTAGTCGGCGATGTCGGGGTAGAGCTCATTAAAGCGCTGGGTGTCGTGGTTTTCCATGAACACCAATAAATTTTGAGTATTGGCGTATAAATAATCTTGCGTGAAGTTCTCATAAAAACGAATCATGCCCTTGTCCCAACCTTGCTCTTGCTCTTTCCAGGCTTGCAACATGGCATCGTGTAAGGTGAAATCCATCACTGATGGCAAATAACTGTTGTAATTTTGAAGTGCGCCGATTGGGCTGTCTTTTTGCCAATATGACATTTGTGCTTGATCGTGCATCCAGACTTCACCAACGATATTCAGGTTGGGATACTCATTCAATATTGCTTTTGTCCAGCGTGCAATAGCTTCTTTGTCATTGTAAGGATATGTATCGACACGCAAGCCATCTAGTTGGGCGTATTCGAGCCACCAAATGGTATTTTGAATGAGGTAAGTGAGCAACAGCGGATTTTGTTGGTTCATGTCCGGCATGGTGACGTCAAACCATCCATTTGCAGAACCAGCATGATCACTTTGAGCAGCATGTGGGTCAAATTGCGTAGACAAGCGGTAATTGGAACGCGTGAATTGATCAAATTGATGGATCCAGGTCGCGGTAGGCAGATCTTGGATCATCCAATGCTTGCTAGACCAATGGTTGGTTACTTCGTCTTTAATGACTTTCAAGCCCTGACGGTGCGCCTCCAAGACCATTTCTTTATACCAAGAATTGGTGCCATAACGCGGATCAATTTTATATAAATCGGATTGCGCATAGCCATGATAAGAATAGGTTGGTTCGTTGTCCTCAAGCACAGGCGTTGTCCAGATGGTAGTGGCGCCCAACTCTTTGATGTAATTTAAGTGTTGAATGAGTCCCATGATGTCGCCACCGTGCCGACCACCAGGATTTGAACGGTTGGCAACTTCCTTTGTGTCAGGGTGCGTATCAAGGCCCTCATTGGCATTTGCAAAACGATCTGGCATCAATAAATACATGACATCCGAACTATTGAAACTTTGGCGGTATTTGCTATTTTCAATGCGTTCTTCAAGTTTGAACTCATGGGTGGCTATCACTTTCTTTTTGTCCAACAGACGAATCTGATATGCCCCTGAAACTTTATCTTTGGTTTCGAGCGTGACAAAAATATAATTGGGGTTTTCGGTGCGGATCTCTTCTAAAATCTGCAAGCCCCCGACTTCCACTTTATACTTGGCAATTTGAGGGCCGTGTAAAAGCACCTGAACCTGGTGATGCTCCATGCCAACCCACCAATTAGCTGGTTCTACGTGTTGTAAAACTTGGGCTTGGACAAAAGAAAAAATAAGTACGCTGAAAGCAAGGTTAATCCATTTCATAAATACGCTGTTGAGTTCCGTTTTCAAAGTTCAATATTTTAATGCAATTTTTGGTGTCTGGCGCAATTTCTCTGCCTAAAATATCGGTCACGTAAAGTAATTTTCCGGACGGAGCCGCAATTTCTTGGAGGCCTACCTGACAAGGATTGGGCAAAGCTTGATATGCAGCGAGCTGACTGAGGGCCGATGTTTTTCTCGTATTTAAGTAGGGGATGATACCGGTAGTGACATGTGCACCCCATGCTTGTTGAAGCGCGGTGGAAAAATCATGATCGCTGAAGCCGTAATCCAATCCTTTGTAGTCATCGGCGAAAGCTGCTGGTGTAATAAGTACTTGTTGGGCTTCGAGCTGAACCTGTAGGCTGCTCACATTCCAAACGTTTGAAAGGATGTCATTTAGATGAAAGGTGAAGCGGTCTCTGAAATACGGAACCGCCAAGAGCTTGCTGTACAAAGGCCTACTCTGGTTACCCGGAGCCCAAGAATAAATATTGCGCAGTGCCCAATTGATATTGAACCAATCGATGCCAAAGGTATTGTCTAGATCATAAGAGAGATAAACCATTTTGCCGTCGCTTTCGCGCTGATACAAATAGTAATTGTTTTTGTTGTAGGCGTAGCCATCCCACTGCCCCATCAAGATTTCCATGGCAATATTGCGCAAGTATAAATCCACATCAAGCACTTCTTGTATCGCGCAAGCAAAACTACCCGACGGCGTATTGTTGAGTACATCTACAAAATGAACAAGGGCTGTATAATCATTGCTATCCTTATTGGTTTTGAGCTCATAGGTATTCTGGTAGTTGGCCGGATTGGTTCCCAACCAAGTCAGGTCGGCACCATATGCGCATTTCCAAAGGTTGCCGTTAGCTTGGCCCGGAAAACGCAAATCGAGGAATTCGTCGTCGAGGTACTCCAAATTGAGGTACAAACCTTTGTATTCATTGTTGACAAAGAGTTTCACGTAGCTAGTCCGCGAAGCAGGCAATGCCGCTGTTCTCATGAGTTGCTGCGCAAGAAAAGTGCGCATGATGGACACATCGTTGTGCTCACCGTTCAGGTTCAATTCTTCGAGTCCTTGGAATTTTTGAGTGGAAATAAAGCGGTTGAAGTCGACTTTAAAGGACTTTTTTTGAGAAGCCAAAGATGTATTTCCTCTGGCTCTAAAGCCAATACTGTCCATAGTGAGGTTCAGAACCGAACTTTGATAGGTGACTGTCGCCATAAATTCATGACCACTGTATAAACTATCGCCCAATAATAAATTCAATGAATCGGGTTCTATCACTACATAAACACTAGCCACTTCATTTTGAAGGAAAGCTGCGTTGTAAGCAGGCTGTGGAATTTGAGCAAGAAAAACTGAAATTCCAAACCAAAAGACAACAAGCGTACAAAGGACGTTTCGCATTAAAAAGTGCTTAATCAACTTTGACAAAGCCTTCATTGGCCATGGCCGTGCCGACTTTCACCAAGAAATGATAGTTACCTGCAGCAATTTCGGTCACGCTCAACTGGATTTCGTTTTTGCCAATGGAGGTGCTGCCCTTCCTTTGGAGCGCAACCTGCCCAGCTTCATTTAAGAGTAAAATCGTGTAAGGCGCAATGGCGTTTGACTGAAAACTGATGGTTGCGAGTTGAGACGACGGATTTGGAAACACTTTCAACTCAAAAGTTGAATTCAACACTTCCTCTATGGAGGCTGGGGCTTCTGTAATTTCTGGAAGTGCGAGCTTGACGTCTGTATAGATGCGGTATTCGCCAGCAACTAGGCTGATCGGCGCCAGTGCGTTGGTTACATTGATGCTGTCTCCGGTGAAATACTCATACCACCACCCTGCATGCTGAAAAGCAGGAATGACACTTTGCGTGCTGACCGCAAAGTTCGCCATAGACACCCCATTCATGCTCGAGTGGCTCATGGTCATTCTTTTGGCAGCACCGGTTAGGTTGTATTGGAAGTTCAATGACCTGAAGGTTTCGTAGTTATTGCGCAGGGCAAGTGTGGCTGCATATACATCGTAGAGTTGGCGACGGCGCGCTTGGGTGTAATAGTTCCACAAAATGGGTTTATTGCAAACCCGGCAAGGGTTGTCTATCGAGATATCGTAGCCCAACTCTTGGAACTGCCAGAGCATTTTAGGGCCTGGTTGCGTCAATAAAATGACCGCCAAACCTTGTGCGCGGCCAAGTGCCGTGTACAAATTGCGCGCATTGTGCGTCGCATTGGTGTTGTTTCCGTAGGTAAGTGCCTCAAACATCGTGCGCTCTTCGTCGTGGCTTTCGGCATAAGAAACCAAATGCGGCACCGACCAACCTCTATTGGCGTAAATACCAGAACTGATGTTACTGGAGTTGGTAAAGCCCATTAAGGCTTGCTGATAAGAATGGGTTACATTACCCCAAAGCATCATGCCGTGGTCTGCCAATTGTTCTTCTTCGGCGTTGTCACACCAGTGTTCTAAAATGATATACGCATCAGATTTATAGCTCCAGATTTCATCTGCCATTCGCTTGAGCAAATTGATGCGCTCCATGCTGTAGGCATTGCCATTATTGACAAAACCTTTTGTGTAATCAAAGCGGAAGCCATCCACATTGTACGTCTCAACCCAATAGCGGTTCACTTGGTCAATATAGTTTTGCGTAGCCAAGCGGGTATGGTCAAAATCATAGCCCCAACAGTAGGGCTCGTGAGGGCAAATGGCATTGAACCAAGGGCTGTTGGCAGCAGGGCGCGCATTTGCGGCATCCCAGTACATATTGACCATCGGGCTTTGCCCAAATGCGTGATTGAGGACCATATCTACGATCACGGCAATGCCGCGGCCATGGCAAGAATCGACAAACTCCTTGAATTTTTCTGGCGTGCCGTAATATTTGTCTAGCGCCATATGAAACGAAGGGTTGTAACCCCAACTTTCATTGTTTTCAAACTCGCCAGGAGGCATGAGTTCAATGGCGTTGATTCCTAATTTGTCCAAATAAGCAAGCGTATCGATAAGTGTTTGGTAATTGCGCTTCGCTACGAAATCTCTTACCAACAATTCATAGATCACTAAATCTTTCTTTTGGGGTGCTGTAAAACCGGTAGTAGACCAAACGTACGGCGTGGCTGCTGTTTGCAAAACCGTTACAAAACCTGTTGTTTGGCCCGTTGGGTACGGATGCGGGTTTGGATACGTTTGGGCATTGATGCTGTTGTCATTGTTTGGATCCAAAATAATTGAGCTCATGGGGTCGGCCAAGCGCATGCTGCCATCGATGAAATATTGATAGCCATATTTTTGACCGGGAGTGAGCCCCGTAATTTCTAACCACCAAGTTTGATTGTTGGTCGAAAGGTTCATATGATAGTTGGTCGTGGGCGTCCAGTTATTGAAGTCGCCGATGACGTAAATGTGTTCTTTTTGAGGTGCAAATAATTGCAAAACAACTGTTGTGTCGTTGATGTAGTTGATGCCATTCTGTAAATTGGCATAAGTAGGGTCTTGTGGAACCACTAATGGGTTCACTGTAAAATAAGTAGAGTCGATGACTTGTGTTGTGCCGTTGTCGGCAATGAATTCAAGTAAGTGTGTACCAGCTGAGGTAGCCGTGAGGTTGTAATTGAGTTGGGTGGCATTGGCTAAGGTTTGCAGCACGTTGCCATCTTGTTTGAGCGTCAGGGTTGCATTTTGATTGGCTGCGGCGTCTACTTGTAATTGCTGGTTTACATCTAGGATGGCGCCCGCGCTCGGATGAAAAAACTGCGCCAATAAGCCCGCATTCACAGGGTAGATGTCGTAATAGATATCACTGCCATCTGCTGAGCGACCTACAACTGTACCGGCTGCATTTCTAAAAACAAAAGCAAATTTCAACACGTTTGTGCCAACCGGGAAGCCATAAAATTGGTCGATATCTATCGTGATGGTGTGTTTGTTATTGCCGATGTTGGTCATGGTGACTTCGGGGTCTACGGTGCCCCAGTTTCCTTGTACAAATTGCCAATTGGTAGGCGATGTACTTGCAGAGGTAATGAGCCCAGCGTGGGCATAGATTTGATTTTGGCCTACTAACGCGGCATTTCCTTGTGTAGCATCATAAGTGATCGTCACCACATCATTTACCGTTGGAAATGCAGGATTCACTTCCAAGATTTGTGCATTCACAAACCCGTCGAGCATCATCAAAACAATAAATAAAAGAAACTGCTTTTTCATCACAAAGAAATTTATAATTAGACTAATTCAAGACCAAAAAAGCCCGGGTGAAACTCACCCAGGCTTTTGAAATCGTTTAATTGAAGCTTATTGCTTGATCAATTTACCAGTAGCAACTTTGTCACCAGCAACAACATTGTAGATGTAAGAACCAGCCTGCAATGCAGTTGTGTTCATTTCTACTGTTGTAGTAGCAGAAGTAGCAACAGTTTGAGTAGCTACAGCTTTACCAGCAAGATCAAAGATTGTTACAGTTGCAACAGCAGCGTTGTTTGCTTCGAAAGTGAAGTTTACAACATCAGTTGCAGGGTTTGGAGCAACAGTAAGGTTAGCAATTGCGTTTTCAGCAACTGAAACACCACATGCTGTACAAGCATCCCATACGTAACATACAGTACCTGGCATCAAAGTGTAAGTACGGTTGATGTTACCACCACCATCGTCAACACCACATGAATCAACTGCGATTGTGTTAGCAGCGTCAGTACCTTCGTTAGCACCCCAGTCACCGTTTACGAACTTGTATAATTGAGTAGCGCCCAAAGAAGCAACTGGATAAGTAACAGTAATTGCCCATACGTTGTTGCCTTCGTCTGTCATTGCAGAGTTTGCATCTGCAGGAGACCAGTTTGCAACAGCACCAGCAGCTACAGTAGCACCGTTGTCTGTAAAGTTACCACCAACGCGCAAACCGTTTGCAGCCAATGTGTTAGCAGCAAGGTAGTTTGTTACGTCTACTTTGTAAGTAACGTCAAAGCTAGTTTGGAAGCTATACATACCAGTTGTACGGTTGAAGATGACCATGTATGTACCAGCAGCAACTGGAATGTTTGGACCATCTTGTACACCAACACCTGAAGGGAAATCAGCAGCACCCCAGTTGATCGCCCAAGCGTCGTCTTGACGGAATTTAGCCTCACCTGCAACGCAAGTAACGATAGCGCCGTACATCTCACCATCTAAAGTGATCATGTCGACATCAGCAGACCAGTCAAACGGTGGAACCGCAGAACCGATGATACCTACCGCAGGAAATTGTGCGAAGGCAGAAGCTCCTAAAACAAGAGCCGTTAAAAGTGTAAAAATTTTCTTCATACTTAATTAATTAATAGGTTAATAATACTTAGTGTCAGATTGACAAGTTCAAAAATATAAAAATATTTCTTAATCCCATAAATTCAACATTAAATTCACATTGTTTATGTGAAAAAATACAAACACTTCAATAGCTCCAAGGGCCATTGTAAATGACTTGTTTGTTCAATTCAGTAGTAAGGATAGGTTTCTGAGCAAAAATCCCGAAAACGCTCGACCCACTCCCAGACATCGCTGCATAAGTGGCACCAGCGTTGTACAAAGCAGTTTTTAAGTCTTGAATCAATGGAAATGCTTGAAAAACAGATGATTCAAAGTCATTTTGTAGGTTTGCGAGGCCATTTGAAGCAAAGATTTCTTTAATCGATGGCCTGTTGGGGACGGGCTCAACACCGGCATAAGCCGTTGCGGTAGACACGTGAATCTGTGGATTGCACAGCACCAAATGAACAGTTTTTCCGAGTGGTTCGATTTTGCTTAGGATTTCTCCCCTGCCCTGGGCGAGCTGCAAACCACCCTCGATAAAGAAGGGACAATCGCTACCGAGTTGCGCAGCAAAATCTGCTAACTCAGCGCTAGAATAGCCTAAATCAAAAAGTGCATTGACGCCCGAAAGCGTATAACTGGCATCGGCAGAACCGCCACCCAATCCTGCGCCAACTGGAATTTGCTTGCGCAAGTGAATCTGCAAGTTTGGAAATACTTTGTTTTCGCGCAGCAAGTTGACCGCGCGCTGACACAAGTTTGGTTGGCCATCGGAGGGCACCTCGATGCCTGTCTGAATGAAAGCATCTTCTTCGGCTACCGTGATTTCTAATATGTCACATAAAGGTATTGCAGCCATTATAGTTTCTATCTCATGATAGCCATCTGGGCGCTTGGCAAGAATGTGTAAACCTAAATTGATTTTGGCAGGAGGATACAAGATCATGATGTAAAGATAAGCAATTGCCGAAAATCCTTATTTTTGTTGCACGAAACAAGAAACCTATGAGCACAACCTATTTGGATTTTGAAGAACCCCTGCGCGAACTTGAAGAACAAATTCAGCAAACTAGAGCATTAGGCGAGCAAACGCAAGTGGATATGCAAGAGCAAATCTCCGAACTTGAGGCTGTACTTGCCGACAAAACCAAAGAAGTATTTGCCAACCTCACCCCTTGGCAACGCGTCCAACTTTCTCGTCACCCAGACAGACCCTACACTTTGGCTTATATCAACGCGCTCACCAACGGACAATTCCAAGAATTGCACGGAGACCGCAACGTCAAAGACGACAAAGCAATGGTCGGTGGTTTTGGACTCCTCGAGGGCAGATCTGTCATGTTCATTGGTCAGCAAAAAGGCATCAATACCAAAATGCGTCAGTATCGTAATTTTGGTATGCCCAACCCAGAAGGTTATCGCAAGGCCTTGCGCCTCATGAAATTAGCTGAAAAATTCAATAAACCTATCGTTACTTTTATCGATACTCCTGGTGCATTTCCAGGCTTAGAAGCTGAAGAACGCGGCCAAGGAGAAGCCATTGCGCGCAATATTTACGAAATGATGCGCCTCAAAGTACCTGTCATCTGTATCATCATCGGTGAAGGTGCATCAGGCGGTGCACTCGGCATCGGTGTTGGCGATAAAGTCGTGATGCTCGAAAACACCTGGTACTCCGTTATTTCTCCAGAAAGCTGCTCTTCAATTTTGTGGCGCTCTTGGAATTACAAAGAAATTGCGGCTTCGGCACTCAAACTGACCTCCACAGACATGAAGGAAAATGGCTTAGTAGACGACGTCATCAGCGAACCAAGCAACGGTGCACACCGCGATCAAGAACAAATGTTCAGCATCCTTCGCCGTAAATTACTGGGCTATCTGCAAGAGCTCGATCAAAAGCAACCAGAAGAACGCATCAATGAACGCATCGAGAAGTTCAATCAAATGGGCTTCTGGAAATAAACGCACCAATGAACGCGCTCCTCGCTACGCCCATTGCCTACCTCAAAGGAGTTGGACCGCAAAAAGCGCAAACATTACAAGAAGAACTCGGAATTTATACATTCCAAGACCTGCTCTTCCATTACCCTTACCGCTACCAAGACCGCAGTAGTTTTCATGACATCGCGCTCATTCGGGCCGAAGACCAGTATGTTCAGCTCAAAGGGCGGCTTACACACATATCAGAAATAGGCACAGGTAGACACAAAAAACTACAAGCGCGCTTCACCGATGGTTCGGGTTCTATTGACTTAGTCTGGTTTCAGGGCTTTCAATGGATCAAAGGCAACCTCAATGTGCAAGATGAATTTATCGTTTTCGGCAAGCCTAAATTTTTTCAAAACAGTTGGAATATTCCCCATCCAGAACTCCTTAAAGTGGTCCCGGGTTTGGAGCGAAAAGGCTTCGAAGCATTTTATCCGAGCACAGAAAAATGCCAACACAAAGGACTGCACAGCAAAGGCTTGAGTAAACTCATCGGCAATCTTTTTGAGCATTTAGCCAATCAAATTCCCGAAACCTTACCTGCGACAATTTGCACAGAACTCAACTTATTGCCGCGCATCAAAGCGCTGCGCGAAATCCATCAGCCGAGTTCTGAAACACTCATCAAGGTGGCAAGGTATCGCCTCAAATGGGAAGAATTGTTCTTTTTACAACTAGAATTACTGCTGCGCAAAGGCATTCAAAGTAAAAAACTCAAAGGATATGCTCTAAATGAGGTGGGTGCTGCATTCAACGATTTTTATCAAAATCACCTGCCTTTTGAACTCACAAACGCGCAAAAAAGGGTCTTGAAAGAAATTCGCAAAGATCTTGGGGCAGGCAGCCACATGAATCGCTTGTTACAAGGCGACGTAGGTAGCGGCAAAACATTAGTTGCGTTGCTCAGTTTGCTTTTAGCTATTGGCAACAACTTGCAAGGTGCCCTCATGGCCCCGACCGAAATATTAGCTACCCAACATTTCATTGGCATCAGCGAATTGCTGGAGAAAATGGATATCCGGGTGGCGCTGTTAACAGGTTCTACCAAAAAAGCGGAGCGGGCCAAAATCCACGAAGGCTTACTCAGTGGAGATATTCAGTTACTGATTGGCACGCACGCTTTACTCGAAGACACCGTTCAATTCAAAAACCTCGGCTTAGTAGTCATTGACGAACAGCACCGTTTTGGGGTGGCACAGCGCGCAAAAATGTGGCGCAAAAACAGCATTCCGCCGCACGTGCTGATCATGACGGCCACACCTATTCCGCGTACCCTTGCCATGACCTTTTACGGAGACCTCGATGTATCGGTCATCGATGAATTACCTCCTGGCAGAAAACCGATACACACCATCCATCGCCGCGAAAACCACCGTGACAAACTCTTTGCGTTCATCCTCGAACAATTGCAACTCGGTAGGCAGGCCTATGTTGTTTACCCACTTATTCAGGAATCTGAAAAACTGGATTTTAAAAATTTAGAAGACGGCTACGCGCAAATAGAAGATTTTTTCAAGCCTCAGGGTTTTCAGATCAGTATGGTACACGGCAAAATGAAGACTGCCGACAAAGAAGCGGCTATGCAAGCTTTTGTGCAAGGTCAAACGCATCTCATGGTGGCCACTACGGTGATTGAGGTAGGCGTCAATGTGCCCAATGCCTCAGTAATGGTTATTGAGAGCGCCGAGCGCTTTGGGCTCTCACAGCTGCATCAATTGCGCGGACGCGTTGGCCGCGGTGCCGAAAAATCTTATTGTATTTTAATGACCGGAGATGGTATTTCCAAAGAAGCGCAAAAGCGCATGGATACCATGGTGGGCAGCAACGACGGATTCGTCTTGGCAGAAGTTGACTTGCAATTGCGCGGCCCCGGCGACCTCATGGGCACCCAACAGAGCGGAGCGCTTGCACTTAAAATCGCAGATCTGGCCAAAGATGGGCAGCTTGTGCAGTTGGCCCGAGAAAAAGCCCGAGAAATCTTAGATACAGACCCACAACTCATCGATCCTGATCATACCTTACTCAATCAAGCCCTGCGGGAAGTGCTTAAAAACAAACCCAACTGGGGAAGGATTTCTTGAAACTTAAAAAACTAAAAAACAATCACAAAAAAAGGGCGGCCAAATGGCCGCCCTTTTCAGTTTGTTGAATTGGCTTATTGTGCCTGTTCCACCAAGTCTTCGTAGGCTTCTTTCGAGCCAACGATGAGGTTTTGGAAATGACGCACACCTGTTCCTGCAGGGATGAGGTGACCAACAATTACATTTTCTTTCAAGCCCAACAAGTGGTCTTCTTTTCCTGAGATCGCTGCTTCGTTGAGGACTTTCGTCGTCTCCTGGAACGATGCTGCAGAAATGAATGACTGCGTTTGTAGGGAAGCGCGGGTGATACCTTGCAACAACGGAGTTGAGGTTGCTGGCATGGCTTCGCGTGCTTCGATGAGCCGTTTGTCTTCGCGCTTCAAGCGTGAGTTTTCATCGCGCAAGCGGCGAACGCTTACCAATTGACCTTTGTGAAGTTCTGTAGAATCTCCAGCGTCAATTACAAACATTTGACCGTACAATTCGTCGTTGGCCTCCATGATGTCTGCTTTGTGAACGCTTTGTCCTTCGAGGAAGCGGGTGTCGCCAGACTCGATGATTTCAGCTTTCAACATCATTTGACGTACAATGACTTCAAAGTGCTTGTCGTTGATTTTTACACCCTGTAAGCGATATACCTCTTGAATTTCGTTGACGATGTACTCTTGTACTTTTGTCGGACCTTCAATGTTGAGGATGTCGTTTGGCGTAATAGCACCATCAGAAAGCGGTTGGCCTGCACGAACGTAGTCGTTTTGCTGAACCAAGATGTGCTTAGAAAGTGGCACTAAATACTTGCGAACTTCACCGAGTTTAGAAGTGATGATGATTTCACGGTTACCGCGTTTAACGGTTCCGTAAGTAGCTGTACCATCAATTTCTGAAACTACTGCTGGATTCGATGGGTTTCTCGCTTCGAATAATTCAGTTACACGTGGAAGACCACCGGTGATATCCCCTGTTTTACCTGCTGAACGCGGGATTTTAACGAGGATGTCGCCCGCAACAATTTTGTCACCTTCTGCAACAGAGATGTGCGCATTGACCGGAATAGAGTATTCGCGGAGCACTTCTTTGGTTTTTGCATCGATGATGTGGATCGCAGGTGACTTTTTCTTGTCGCGTGATTCGATAATTACTTTTTCGGTAAAGCCTGTTTGCTCATCGACTTCTTCGCGGTAGGTAATGTTTTCGATGATGCCATCGAAGACAACTTTACCAGCGACTTCGCCAATAATCAAGGCATTGTATGGATCCCACTTACAGATGACATCACCTTTTTTGATTTTGGTGTTGTTTTGAACCATTAAGTCAGAACCATAAGGAACGTTTGCAGTCATGACGACAATACCGGTTTTCTCATCGGTAATGCGCAATTCAGCAGAGCGACCTACAACGATCACGCGCTCAGTACCATCTGCGTTTTTGCGCTCAATGGTGCGGATTTCGTCGATTTCTAATTTACCGTTTGCTTTTGCTTTGAGGTCAGAGATATCTGCAATGTTCGATGCCGTACCACCAACGTGGAATGTACGAAGCGTCAGCTGTGTACCTGGCTCACCAATTGACTGCGCAGCGACAACACCAACGGCGTCCCCGATTTGTGCCAAGCGGTGATTAGATAGGTTGCGTCCATAACATTTTGAACAAACACCTCTGCGCATTTCGCAAGTCAATACCGAACGAATTTCTACTTCTTCGATACCCGCTTTTTCGATTGCTCTAGCGACATCTTCTGTGATGATATCTCCTGCATAAACAATGATTTGGTCTGATTCCGGCATGTAGACGTCGTGAACAGATGTGCGGCCGAGGATACGATCGTACAATGGTTCTACAACTTCGTCGTTTTTCTTTAATGAAGTAGCTACAATACCGCGAAGGGTACCACAGTCATTGGAGTTGATGACCACATCTTGTGCGACATCGACCAAACGACGGGTGAGGTAACCTGCATCGGCAGTTTTGAGTGCGGTATCCGCCAAACCTTTACGGGCACCGTGAGTAGAAATAAAGTACTCAAGAATCGAAAGTCCTTCTTTAAAGTTGGACAAGATCGGGTTCTCGATAATTTCCTGTACAGATGCACCAGATTTTTGCGGCTTGGCCATGAGACCACGCATACCTGATAACTGGCGAATTTGCTCTTTCGAACCACGGGCTCCTGAATCGTACATCATGTAGATGGAGTTGAACCCTTGACGGTCTGTCTTGAGTTGTTCCATGAGTGTATGTGTCA
>JBEEKN010000037.1:0-27416 GCA_041168605.1 Bacteroidota bacterium
ACAACAAGTATCTCACTCACGGCAAGTGGCGGCGTGAGCTACTCTTGGAGCAACGGCACGAGTATCGTTGGCACAGCAGCTGCACTCACGGTGAGCAGCCCAGGCACCTATACGGTTACCGTTACGGGCGCCAATGGTTGTACGGACGCTGAAATAATCGCCATAACACAGGTTCAAAATACGATACCACTGTTTACTTCAATACCATCAATTTGTGTCGGTGCTTCTCTTAACTTACCAAATACATCCTTGAATGGAGTTTCCGGTACTTGGAGCCCTGCTGTTAATAATCAAACAACCACGACTTATACGTTTACACCTAGTCCGGGCACGTGTACGAATTCAGTAAACATGACGGTAGTTGTTCATCCTTATCCACAACTTACAGCAATAGACGACACTATTTGTAGTGGTAATCAAGGTTCGATTCAGACTTTAGTAAATTTGAGTGGCGGTACATATCAGTGGCTAGGAACTTCTAATATATTACCTAATTTAACTGTCAGTCCTGCTGCCACAACAAATTACACAGTTGTCTACAATTTATTGGGCTGTAGTGACACAATGATGGCTCAGATTTTTGTTAAACCAACCCCAATAATTCAAGTATCAAATGATACCATTTGCGCCGGAGGAACGGCTCAATTAATTGCTACAGCAAATTTAGCAGGAGGTCTTTGGAGTTGGAGTAATGGCGCATCAAATGATACGATTCAACTTAATCCATTGGCAACAACGAATATAAATGTGTCTTACTCACTTGATAACTGTCCTTCTTTATTAATGAATGCAATTGTTATTGTGAACCCAATTCCGATGATATCAGTAGGTAATCAAACAATTTGTACAGGTGCTACTGCAACTTTAGTTGCAACGGCTGTACCTCAAGGAACTTATTATTGGGGTTCTAGTGCTGCTCCGGGCCTTTCCACTTTAACATTCATTCCTCAACAAGATACAACCATACATGTTTTTAATCTCTTGAATGGATGTTCTTCAGATACGGTAATTGCAAGTGTAAATTTACTCCCATTGCCAATAAGTAATTTTGATGCGAACTTTTTAGAAGGATGCGTTCCATTGAGCGTTACACTCTCAGCGCAATATGCAAATTACGATAATTATGATTGGTTCGTCGATAATCAACTTGTTTCAACTGGCGCCCAAACAACTATTGATTTCACAATGCAAGGGTCATTCAATGTTGGCTTGACAACAAGTCAGAACGGATGTATTTCAACAACCATATTTCCAGGATTTATTACAACCCAAAATCAACCGATTGCTGCTTTTGAATCCTCCTTATTATATTTTACCGAGGAAACGCAATTAGTTCAGTTTAACAATACTTCAATAAATGCGACTAGTTATTTTTGGGATTTTGGATCAGGGGAAAATACTGTTATTGAAAATCCAAGTCATCAATTTACAGAGGTGAGCAATGGAAGAGAAATCACGCTTATTGCAACCTCCACAATGGGTTGCGTTGACAGCGCAGTTATTTTCTTAGATTACAATCCTGGATTGATATATTATGTTCCAAATACTTTCACACCAGATGGCGATCAATTCAACCAAACATTCTTGCCAATATTCAGTTCTGGAATTGATTTAAACAATTATCATTTACAAATTTATAACCGTTGGGGAGAATTGATTTTTGAGTCTTTTGACTTAGAAGAGGGTTGGGATGGAAACACTCCAACTAACGATAAGAGCCCTATTGGCGTATACACATACATTATTGAGGTGAAAGATCCTGAAAATGATGGTAGAATTCAAATTAGTGGCCACGTAAACCTTATTCGTTAAGCACAAATGCTGAAAATTAACTACAGCGTCAATCAAATATTTGATATACGGGCAAGCGCATAAAAGTATACTCAAAAATTAGGACTGCGCTGATAGATATAAAACAGCTGATTCCATTCACTTTGTGCAAACTTGATATCGAGTGCCTTTTTTGCTACTTAGGATGCTTTCAACGCGGGGTCTTAGGCTTATAATACCGCATGAATAAATTGCGCACGGTCTTGTTTGGTAGGCACAATTATGTCGCCAAGTTCGAGTAGAAGCTTTTGCCAACTCTTCGTAATTCGAATATTGGGGGGTATTATAATATCCAAAATGCGCTTTATTTTCCCGCTAAAGTTGCTTGCAGGTATAATCCAATAATGAAAGAAACTTACAACAGGATTAACCAAAAGAAAGCTTCAAAAATAATAGGTCCAGGAGCAACACAAAAAAATACTTTTTTTATCAAATTACTTGCTTTTTAAAACAGTACCTTTTTTTGTTCTCAAAGAGTAGTACTGATCCTTGTTTGTCTCTATTTCAATTTTTCAGCTCAGAGTAGGGCAATTTTCTTTCTAAAGACAGTATGGCTATTATCTATTGCGATATAATAAATTCCCTTGCCTTCGCTGAGATGCAGCTGTGTTTTTGGTTCATTGAGTGCGGAAAAATAGACGAGTTTTCCATTCATGTCAAGGATACTGATATGACATGCTGCTTGTAAAGGCTCCTTTAATTCAATGAGTAGCTCACCACTTAATCCATACTGGGTAATAAGGGGTTCGAAAAGACTTGAATCGTTCTCCGCATTAGATGTTGCAGCGGTGTTGCCAAATGATGAATTGATATGGGCACTCCTACAGGCGTCCAATTAGAAGTGGTATTCCAATCCGTGCTAACAGACCCATTCCAGGTATAATTTGCACTCATTTCGACTGCCACCACTGTACTCGTTACATCCGGACCACATGCTCCATGTACCACCACAAAAAAATACATGATACCCGTAAAAGCTGGCGGTGTATAGCTTGCACTTGTTGCTGAATTAATGATACTTGCATTGGTTGTGCTATTTATCGTATTGGAATACCATTGATAACTGATATTCGTCCCGGTGGCTTGAATACTCAATGTTGTGGGCGTCATTTGCCCGTGAAGCAGACCATAAAATGGAAAGAGCAGCAAGTAGTACCTGAAATGCCTCTGAATTAATCCTTTGAATAAAGTAGTTGGGACTAACTTTTTGTAAACACGTATGTTCATTTGGTTGTTTTCACCAAATTTACTGCGCAAACCTTTGTTTGAATTTGTATAAAATCAACATAGAATTATAAAATTCTACCATCTAGTGCAACCGAATTTAATTGATCCAATAGATCGGTAAACGCATAAAGGTCTGTTCAAAATAAGAACTGTGTTGATAGATATAAAAAAGCTGATCCCACTCACTTTGCGCAAACTTGATGTCGAGTGCCTTTTTTTCCTCGTATGCTTTTTTTAATGCCGGGTCCTTGGCGAGGATCTCTTCAATTTGGCTTTTAAAAACATAAGCCGAAAAGTATTCTTTTTGCTGTAAATAGGAGTCAAAGAAATTCCAGGAGAGGTAGCTGTCTTCGGCTTTGGGTTGCAATACGGCATGAATGAATTGCGCACGGTCTTGTTTGGTGGGCACAATGATATCGCCAGGTTTGAGGAGTAGCTTTTGCGTGCTGTTCGCTATTTGAATATTGGAGAGTTTGAAATGCCCTTCATAGGGTCGGGTAGGGGCTTTGTAATCCTTCACTACAAAACAATTGACTTCTTTGTAGTAGAAGGAATCAATGACTTGATAAGCAACGCCATTTAATTGGAGGTTTTGAATCACCTCAGTTTCTTGCCCACCTACAACGTAATATTTTGGAATGGCAATGGAGTCTTTTGGAAGGTATTCATTGAAATAGGGGATGAATTGCTCATAAGGTTTTTGTTGATCATATTCGAGCTGAGCTAAACCCGTAATTGGATGTTTAGGGTAAATCGCTGCGTAACCTTTGAAGCGGATGCTGTCATTGGTTTGTTCGTTCAATTGATAATTATAGCGATAATGCGTTTGCGCTTGGCTCCATTCAATGGCTTCTTTTCGCGCTTGTTCAATTTGCGCTGCATTTTGCATGGTGTAGGCAATTGCTGAATTCATGAATTGTAGCGTGGCTTGAACTCTTTGCGGGAAGGGTTTGAGCATGTGTGTTTCTACCGTAAAAGAGAGTGCATGGAACAAACTGGCATAGCCCATGGCATAGCGGGGTAGGTCGTTAAAGGCCACGATGCCTTGTTCGGGTGTTTCTCCTTTTAATTCGACATACGGAAACAATTCAAAATTACCGATCTGACAGTATGCTTTTAAGGTCGGGATGCAGTTGTTGTAGGTGAGGTTTTGCATGCTCGGTGCCATTCTTTCTTTCATCGAGCTGATATAAGTGAGCGTATAGGGGTAGTCGGCGCCGTTGGAGACGTGGTTGTCTATGAAAATATCGGGGTCGAGGGCTTGAAAAATTTTGACAAACGTGCGCGTATTGACGGCATCCATTTTAGTGAAATCGCGGTTGAGGTCGAGGTTTTTGGCTGAGCCTCTAAATCCGTACGCATCTGGACCATTTTGATTGGCGCGGCTCGTACCCGAGCGGTTGTACATGCCGCCTACGTTATAGGCTGGTATGAATGCAATGAGCGGTAAGTCTTGGTTGTCTTGGCTTTTTAGGGGTTTTCCCGCGCCGATCCATTGGTCGAGCCAGATCAAACAAGCGTTGATACCGTCTGGCTCACCCGGATGTATCGCATTGTTGATGAGCATAGTGGTGGACTTTCGCGCTTTTTCAAAGGTCTTTGTGGAATCTTTCACGCCATTGATCACACACAAGTAAATGGGTTGGCCGTAGTCTGAAGGCCCCATGTTGTAGAGTTTGATTTCTTTGTGTGCGCGGTCTAGCTGCTGCAGGTGCGCAATGAGTTCGTCGTAAGTAGGGGAGGTGTTGCCCAACCAATTTTGCTGTGCTTGGACAGCAAGCGCAACACCAAACACACAGAGGAAGAAAAGTTGTTTCATAGCGCTAAAATACAAATTGCAATTTAGCTGCTCAACAATCTAGAAAGAAGGACAGCTGATGCGTCTGAAGTCGCGGACTGGTTTTTTACATTTGAGATTGATACCCAATGATACTTCGTGAGAACCGCCACTTACACCATTGCCGAGCTTTGAAACAGTGAGGTCATAGCTGTAGCCAATCCTGTAATTATCGGTATTGATGCCCACGGTCATGATAAACGCGTCTTTGTTGCGGTACCAAGCGCCAATGGTAAAACTTTCATATTTCAGGTAGGCACCGATATTGAGCTGCTGAAAACCGTTTTGGTTTTGATAGATGATGTTTGGCGATAAAAAAGTGGTGCTCGAATAGCGGCCGCGCTGCCCAAGTTTGATGTTTGCGCCAAGATGCCCCGTGATTTTAATTGGGAGCTTTGATTGGCCTAAAATCATGGATTCATCGGGTCTGTTGAGGTGATGAAACGCTGCTCCAAAATAGAAATTCTTGCTGAAGCCCACAATACCTGCCGACACATCGAAGAAGCCACGACGGCCGTTGCCGCGAGGTACGTCGCCAGTTTGGTAGATAAAACCACGGCGCGGGTCAATCATGTCGCCAAAGGTGAGTTTGCTCCAGTCTAAGTATTTTTGATAATAGGCAGCTTGTGCGCCAAACATGAGTCTAAATTTTCGACTGACTTTCAGGTAGTTGGAGTAGCTTGCGCCGATCATAGACGTCTGAATCGTACCTTGACCTTGCACATCGTGTAGGGCAATGAGGCCAACGCCGCCAGAAATATTCTTGAAATAGCTGTCGTAAGCCGCCGCATACGTGACGTAATTACCCGTGAGTTGCGGCCATTCGTTGCGGTAATTGAGTGCCACGCGAGGGCAGCCGCTCGAGCCAGCTAGCGCAGGGTTGAGGTAGACCGGATTGGAATAAAACTGCGTAAAGGTGGGGTCTTGGGCGAACAAATTGCTGGCGGCAATCAAGAAGAGTAGGGATAAGCTTAACTTTTTCATAATTACAAAGAGATATAACGACGGGCCTTACGGCTAGGTTGTGAGTAAAAACGGAACGTGACTTGATGAAAATAACTAGGGGCGTTGAGCGTCAGGAGTTGTTGCTGGCAGCTCTGCAAGATGATGGCGCTGTGCTTACCGATATAACCTAAGGCTGCTTGATACTGTTTGTTGTCGGCTACGCTGGCCCCAAGCTGCCATTTGTTGACATTCATTTGTAGGCCAACAAGGTATTGTGTCGCTAAGCGATTAGATCGGAACTGTACGTAAGGTGCAATGCGCATTTTTTCATTGCGCGATGCGTATTGTGTGCCGAGAGAAACGGTGAGTTGTTGGACTGCGCGGCTATTGCTCGGCGTTTGTTCGTTGCCCATGGCGTAGTCAAAATGCTTGAAAGTGTTCTCCAGTTGGGCGCTTACAAATAAAATAGGTGTTTGGATGGCAAGGCTGAGGTCGAGGTCTTTATAGAAAAGGCGGCGGCCAACTGCTAATGTGGTGTCTATCTGAACAGCTCTGAGGTCGGCGTTTTCAAATTCGATAAAAGAAAGGCTCTGTAGTTTGGCCGCATCAGCGTAGCGCGCCCCCAAGCGCAAGCGCGCAGCAGGTTCGAGTACAATAAAGCGATTGAGTAAAATTTTGGGAGCTGCAATCAGGCCGATTTCGTAGTCGGTAATGGCTGCGCCTGCGTATTGCTTGTAGCTACCCTGAAGGCCGAATCCGGCACGTAAATTGCGCGAATAGCCGTCTATACTAAATTGCTGACCCATGAGGCGCTGTTCGGAAGACGTGCCGCCGCGGGCAATGCTGCTGCTCTGAAAACGCGTTTGTGATAGCGTGCCCACACTGCTGATGTTCGCGTCGATGTTGCTCTTGCCAGGCAGCAGGAGGTCGTAGGTTTGGTTGTTGCTAAGGCCCAGTTCTTTTTGTGCAAACTGACTGGCGCGCTGTAGCGCCGGCAAACGCCAATTGTTCTTGAGCTCCAGCTCGCTTTGTACACCAGCTAAAGCTTCAAAACGCAAATCGCTGCGGTAGCCCGTGATGAGGCCAGCTGCAAGAGGCTTCAGGGTCGCTAAATTTGAAGCTGGGTTGGAAGAATCGAGTGGAGAAGAGGAAGTAGATGTAGGGAGAAAAACAGGGTTTGACAGTAGAGAAACTTCAGTTGTAGCTCGATTTGATGAAAGTGTAGTTGTCGATGGAGAGGTTGTCGATGGTGAGGTTGTCGATGGTGAGTTTGTAGATGGTGAGTTTGTAGATGGAGCGCTTGTCGATGGAGCGCTTGTAGTCTGTTGAGAAATTCCTTTTGAACGCGTGGCTTTTGATGTTGATATTGAAAGCGTACCTTTTGTTGGCGACGCTTGGTTTTGATAGAAGCCAACAGCAAGTAGTAAGAGCAGGACAGCTGCAGCGGCAAAAGGTTTGTAGCCAAATTGCTTTTTGCGATAGAGTGCAGCTTTGGGTTCAAATGTAACCTCAGAGGCGGCATAGTTGGTTTTGAGCCAAGCTTGTTGCTCGAGTTCTAACTCGGGGTGCTGGGCGATGAAGTCTTCGAGGGCTTGCTCTTGAGCGGGGCTTAAGTTGCCTTCGAGGGCATCAAAGAGCCATTTATCGATGTTTTCTAGTGTTGGTTTCATGAAGCCAATATAAATTGTCCGTTAGCGCGTTTTTTGACTTTGAGCCTCGCTCTAAAAAGGTATACTTTCACTTGGGCTTCGGTCAGGTCGAGCATGGAGCCAATTTCTTGGTAAGTATAGCCTTCGAGGTCTCGGAGCAACAGAATGCTTTTTTGCAGAGCTGGCAAATCTTTGACTAACAATTCGATGAGTTGTTGGGTTTCAAAGTGCTTGTCTGTGCTGTTGGTGCTGCTCCATCCGAGCGAGTCCAAATGCTGTTGTTTGACTTTGTTGCGTTTCACATGATTGAGCATCAGGTGATTTGCACAGGTAAACAACCAAGCTTTTGCTTTGTCTGTTGTGACGCTTTTTCTGTTGATCCACAATTTTTCAAAACAGTCTTGTACGGTGTCTCTTGCTGGTTCGACATCTCGCAAGAAATGCAAACAAAACCTATACAGCGCGTCGCTGTGGAGGTCTACACTGGTATTGTAGTCAGAGCGGTTCAAAATTGTGTCCGGCAGTAGAACAATTTGTTGGTCGCAAAAGTTACAGTAGGATAACAATTACCTTAGAAAATTACAATTTTTTGTTCGGATAAAAAAAGAAGCTGCCTAGAAACCGAAGTTATCGAAGCCTGTTTGGGTGAGTTCTTGGTATTTTTCTTCGTTGAACTCGTAAAGAAGGGAAGGCTTGTGTGGCACCCCGCGTTGCTTTTCTCTGAGGCTAGTCAGGATGTCGAGCTTTTGGATTTTGCGTCTGAAATTGCGCTTGTCTAAGGGTTTGTCCAGGATAGATTCGTAGAGACGGTGTAGCTGGCTCAAGGTGAATTTTTCAGGCAACAAATTGAAGCCAATAGGCTGAATTTTGATTTTTTGCTTGAGTTTTTCTTTGGCCGCTTGTAAAATCTCGAAGTGGTCAAAGGCGAGTTCTTTGATTTCACTGACGGGTATCCAGTCTGCGTTTTTGGCAAAAGAGGAGGCTTGGGGTTTGTAGTCGGACATCGGGACCAACGTAAAATAAGCCACGGTGATTACGCGCGCTTCTGGTTCTGCCCGAATGCTCTTGAGCCATTCGCGGTCAGACTCTTTGTGGATGCGGTCGGGGTCGCCAAAAGCGCCAACTTGTTCTAGGTAGATGTTTTTGAGGCCAGTGAGTTCGTCCAAAACGCGGTTGGCGGCCATGTCGAGGTTTTCGTTGTCGTAGATGAGGTTGCCTGGTAGGGCCATGCGCGGTCCAAATGCTGATGAAATCTCGCCGCGGTCGATGAGCAGCACGGTGAGTTGTTCGAGGTCAAAACCGAAAATAACGCAGTCTACGGATACGTTTGGATTGAGTTCTGAATTGATTTTTTTTGGATTGTGCTGCACGTATGAAGTATTATCTATATATTTGGATAGTGTAAAATTGACACAAAGCTATCATTCACTCTATAACAAACTATGTATTTCATTATTGAAAGTGGTTCTACCAAAAGCGACTGGGTATTAGTAGACAACAAAAATAACCAAAGTTTTTTTTCAACAATGGGCTTCAATCCATATTTTCATTCAGCCGATATCATCGAGGCTGAGCTGAAGAAAAACACAGATATCATGCAATTGGCTGCTGGTATCAAAGGTATTTACTTTTATGGTGCGGGCTGTTCAAGTCCTGAACTCAATCAAATTGTCGAAGAAGGCCTGCGCAGAATCTTCCCTAAAGCTTCCATTTTAGTCGAGCACGACCTGCTTGCCTGTGCTTATGCAACTTATACAGGCAAACCAGGTATTTCATGCATCATCGGTACAGGAAGTAATTCTTGTCATTTTGACGGTTTGCATTTATCTGAAGAAGTGCCCGCTTTGGGTTATGTACTCGGCGACGAAGGCAGTGGTAGTTATTTTGGCAAGCAATTGCTCTCTTCTTTTTTATATCACCACTTGCCTGCAGAAATTGAGGCAGACTTCATCTCGACCTACCAACTCGACAAAGACCTCATCGTGGACCGCGTTTACCGCGAGCCCAATGCCAACGTCTTCATCGCGTCATTTATGCCTTTCATTGCCAAGCACAAAGCGCATCCTTTCTTTTCAGAAATGGTGTTCAATGGCTTCAAGCAATTTATGAAGGTGCATGTTTGTTGTTACGACGACTACCAAAACACCGAAGTACATTTTGTAGGCTCGCTTTCCAAAATATTCGAAAAAGAATTGTTTCAAGCAGCAGCTGAACTCCATATTCAAATAGCCTCCATTATTCAAAAGCCTGTTGAGGGCTTGGTGGCCTACCATTTGAAATACATTCTTAAAACCGAAACTGTTTAAGTCATGAAAAAAATCACACTTTCTATCCTATTTGGATTTTTCTCGCTTGTTGCATTTGCACAACTCAAAACACCTGAGTGGGTTCAAAATGCCACAATTTATGAAGTAAATATCCGTCAATTTACCCCAGAGGGTACTTTTGGCGCATTTGAAAAGCACTTGCCACGCCTCAAGGCAATGGGCGTAGACATCTTATGGCTCATGCCTATTCACCCAATCGGAGAGCTCAACAGAAAAGGAAGTTTGGGTAGCTACTACGCTGTTCGCGACTACCGCGGTATCAATCCGGAGTTCGGAACCCACGAAGATTTTGCTCATTTAGTAGAAGCAGCACACAATCTCGGCATGAAAGTCATCATTGACTGGGTTGCTAATCACACTTCGCCTGATGCGCGCTGGATTGAAGAAGGAAGATTAGATTGGTACACATTAGATTCAATGGGCAAAGTACAGCCAACAATTGGTACCGACTGGTGGGATGTCGCTGATTTAAACTACGACAACCCTCAAATGCGCAAAGAAATGATTTCCTGTATGGAATACTGGGTGCGCGATTTCAATATAGATGGCTACCGCTGCGATGTCGCAGGTTGGGTGCCAATGGACTTCTGGATCACTGCGCGTATAGCTTTGGATCAAATTAAACCTGTCTTTATGTTGGCCGAAGCAGAAGGCAAAGAACTCTATTCTGCTTTTGAAATGACCTACGGTTGGGAGTTTCACCACATTTTGAACGATGTAGCCAAAGGAAAGAAAAACGCTGCCGACGTGCAAGCTTATTTTGAGCGCATGCAACTACCTATTGGAGCTTTTCACATGAATTTTACTTCCAACCACGACGAAAACTCTTGGAACGGTACAGAAATGGAACGAATGGGTGAGGCGCGATTTGCGATGGCTGTTATGGCCGCCACCATCCAGGGTATGCCTTTGGTTTATAACGGTCAAGAAACTTCTTTGGATCGTCGCTTGAAATTTTTTGACAAAGACAGCATCAACTGGGATAAAATGGACCTCGTGGATTTCTACACACGTTTGTTGCAACTCCATCAAAATCAGCCTGCTTTAAAAGTTGGTGCCCAACAAACCGCTCCTAAGTTCCTCAGTACAAAAGATCAAAAAGACCTCTTGATTTACTCACGCGAGCAGGGTAATTCACGGATTTTGGTTGTGCTTAACCTGAGTGCAAAAGCTAAAAAAGTTACTTTGGGTGCTGCTGCTGCAGGTACTTACAAGAATCTTTTCACCGATCAGATAGAAGAATTAAAAGGCAAACAAGTGCTTACGCTTGCTCCTTGGGGCTACGCGGTCTATGTGCACTAAATCTACTGACCTTTCTAGCCATGCAAACTAAACCTACTCTTTCGTTTTGGCAAATTTGGAACATGAGCTTCGGCTTCATGGGTATCCAATTTGGTTTTGCCCTCCAAGGCGGCTATATGTCTCGCATTTTTCAGACGCTAGGCGCTTCACCTGAAGAAATCCCTGGCTTATGGATTGCCGCCCCGCTCACCGGACTCATCGTTCAACCGATCATCGGTTTTCTGTCTGACCGCACATGGTCGGTGCGTTTTGGTCGCCGCAAGCCCTACTTTTTAATTGGCGCCATCCTTAGCTCCATTGCGCTTTTCTTTGTGCCGTATTCGCCAACGCTTTGGATCGCCGCGGGTTTTCTTTGGATGCTAGACGCTTCTATCAACATCAGTATGGAGCCTTTTCGTGCGCTCGTTGCCGATAAATTACCAGAATCTCAGCGCTCTTATGGGTTTATCCTACAGACGCTCATTATCGGAATCGGTACTTGGGTGGCTTCCAACTTACCTTGGATGGTTTCTCAACTCGGCTTCAACGACGACGCTGCTGCAAAAGGCATTCCAATGAACGTAAAAGTGGCCTTTGCTATTGGTGCAGTTGTTTTTCTTGGCAGTATTTTATACACCATCTTTACAACAACTGAGTATCCGCCTTCCGATGAAGCAGCCTTTGAAAAAGAAAAGAACAACGGGAATTTTATCAAAGATTTTTGGAGTTCAGTGACCAGTATGTCGCCCACCATGCTCAAGTTAGGCCTCATTCAATTCTTTAGCTGGTTTGCCTTCTTTACGATGTGGAGTATGGCCACGCCAGCCCTCACTGCTACAGTCTACAACGCGCCAGCACCTACGGCAAACAACGCCAGCTTTGAGCAAATGAACCAAGCGTATCAAGTTGCTGCCGATGCTGTGGGCTCCAATATGGGCGTGTATGGCCTTACCTCTATGATATTTGCGCTTGCGCTCACTTTTTATGCAGCCAAATACAGTGTCAATCGCAAATGGGTGCACTTGGTTTCATTAGTGGCCGGTGGCGCCGGATTTATCCTGATGGGTTTCATTCCGAGCCCAGATTACCTGTGGTTGTGTTTTGCACTCATCGGTTTTGCTTGGGGTAGTATTTTATCGATGCCTTATGCCATGCTTTCGAGCACCGTCGATGAAAACAAAATGGGCCTCATGATGGGCTTGTTCAATATGTTTATCGTTATTCCTCAAATTATTGCAGCTTTAGGTGGTGTCAATGCGCTTTCCAAAATATTTGGAGACAGCCCCATTGCACCCATGCTTTTAGCAGGTTCGTCTCTTGTGTTGGCGGGCTTACTCAATTTGATTCTTACCGATAAGCAAATCACGCGTGGATAACATGAAAGCTTTTTTATTTGACCTCGACGGCGTCTTGGTCAGCACCGAACACAACCATTTTTTGGCCTGGCAACGCTGTGCCCATTCCTTAGGAATTGAATTTACAGCGCAAGAAAACGAACTCTTGAAAGGCGTGAGCCGTGCCGATTCGCTGCTGAAAATTCTCGAATTGGGAGCCAAAACCATACCCATTGCTGAATTTGAAGCCTTATTGAAGAGCAAAAACGATTTTTATCTTGAGTCTATCCAAGATTTGAGCCAAGAAAACCTCTTGCCGGGCGTTTTGGATGTCCTGCAACAAGCCAAGGCCAAAGGTATTTTATTGGGGGTCGGTTCCTCGAGTAAGAATGCCAATTTTATATTAGACAAACTCAACATCCGCAGCTATTTTGAGGTCGTGATCGACGGAAACGGCGTCAAGGACCCTAAGCCACATCCTGAAGTTTTCCTCAATGGCGCCAGTGCTTTGGGTCTAGATCCTTCGGAATGCATGGTTTTTGAAGATGCAGCTTCTGGCATAGCCGCCGCAAAAGCAGGAGGTTTTACAGCTGTTGGGGTAGGTAACCCTCACATTGCAGACATAGCAGATATTTATTTGAACGATTTGACTGAATTTAGAGTAGAGCAATATGCGTAATTTATTTGAAATTGATCCTTGGAAGATCATCGAAAGCAAATTTGACCAGAGTAAGCAACAACAAGCCGAGAGTATTTTCAGTATCGGCAATGGTTCTTTTGGCCAGCGCGCCAATTTTGAAGAAAAATACACAGGCCCGTCTTTGCAAGGGAGTTACATTGGTGGCGTTTACTACCCCGACAAAACACGCGTTGGTTGGTGGAAAAACGGCTACCCAGAATATTTTGCCAAAGTTGTTAATTCCACCAACTGGATTGGCATCGACATCAGCATCGACGGCGAACAACTCGATTTGAATAGCCAGCAAGTGAAGTATTTTCACCGAGAGCTGGACATGCAAAACGGTTTGCTCAAAAGAACGGTTCGCGTAGTTTTTGGCAGCGGAAAAGAACTCGAGATTGAGAGCATTCGCTTTTGCTCTATGGCGCGCGAAGAAATTGCAGCAATCAGCTATAGCGTAACTCCCCTCAATTTCAGTGGAAATGTCAAGTTCACGCCGTATCTAGATGGCAATATTAGTAACCACGATGCCAACTACGACGAATTCTTTTGGCAAGAAGACTCCAGAAAAGTAGATCTTCAGAAAGGAATTTTGTGCACGCGCACCAAGAAAACAGATTTTTGCGTCGCTACGGCCATGCGCTTTAGTTTTTGGCGCGAACAAGAACTCCTGACCATTCATCCGAATGTGGCCCAACGCGCTTTTTACGTAGAAAACAATTTTGAGCACTACTTAGAGCAGGGCGTTCGTTTCACGCTTAAAAAATATGTGGCTGTCACTTCTACGATCAACCATTCCGAGTTTGAATTGGCTGCCAAGGCCATCAAGCGCGTGCGCGATGCCTACACCACAGGTTTTGACACCTTGCGCGCCGAGCACGAAGCCGCATGGGCCGAAATCTGGAAGAGTGCAGACATCTCAATTGAGGGCGACGTTGCTTCTCAGCAGGGCATCCGCTTCAATATCTTTCATTTATATCAAACGTATACGGGTAAAAATGCCAAGCTCAATATTGGGCCAAAAGGTTTTACCGGCGAAAAATACGGCGGCGCCACCTACTGGGACACCGAAGCGTATTGCTTGCCATTTTACCTTAAAACAGCCGATCCTAAAGTAGCGCGCCAGCTTTTGGTTTACCGCTATCACCACCTCGACCGCGCCATAGAAAACGCCGAAAAGCTCGGTTTCAAAGATGGTGCTGCGCTGTACCCGATGGTGACCATGAACGGCGAAGAATGCCACAACGAGTGGGAAATCACCTTTGAAGAGATCCACCGCAACGGTGCCATCGCTTTTGGTATTTATAACTATATCCGCCACACCGGTGATCACGCTTACTTAGATACCTACGGCTTACCAGTTTTGGCCGGCATCGCGCGCTTCTGGGCGCAGCGCTTCAATTGGTCAGAGGCCAAGCAAGCGTATGTCATGCTCGGTGTAACGGGGCCAAACGAATACGAAAACAACGTCAACAACAACTGGTACACCAACTACATTGCGCGTTGGTGTATTTCCTATTGTTTGGAAGTCAATGCAAAAGTCAAATCTGACCTTCCTCAAAAGCTGACTGCTAAAGAAATTGAAAAGTTCCAACACATCGCAGCTAACGTTTACTTTCCAACCTTGGAAGGCACATCCATCTTTTTGCAGCAAGATGGTTTCATGGACAAAGAGCAGTTGAGCACCTCAGACATCCCCGTTGCGGAGCGTCCGATCAATCAGCATTGGTCTTGGGACCGCATTTTGCGCTCTATTTTTATCAAACAAGCTGATGTTTTGCAAGGGCTTTATTTGTTTGAGGACCATTTCAGCGAAGACACCATCCGTGAAAACTTTGATTTTTACGAGCCTAAAACAGTTCATGAATCTTCGCTTTCACCTTGTGTGCACGTCATCCTCGCAGCTAAAATCAAGCGTCTAGACAAAGCACTTGAGTTGTATTTGCGCACCAGCCGCCTAGACCTCGATGACTACAACCACGAGGCAGACGAAGGCTTGCACATTACGTCTATGGCCGGTACCTGGATGTCCGTCGTAGAAGGCTTGGCAGGCGTGCGTGTGTACGAAGACGGCTTGTCTATCAATCCACAGATTCCAAATCCTTGGAAAAGTTATGCATTTCAGATCCGCTATCAAAATCAACCCCTAGACATAGCGATCACTCAACAAAAAGTAACGATTACTAATTTAGGTTCGGCGCTGATTTCATGTGATTTAGCGGGCACTACCATCCAAATTGAGGCAGGAGCCCAGCATGAGGCAGCACTGAAGTAATTCAGGTTGTAATGAAAAAATTATTGTTGAGCACTTTTGTGCTTTTTGGCTCGCAGCAGGTTGTTGCGCAGGTGAATCCGACGAATCGGCAGGTGGTTTTGCAGGCCTATTGGTGGGATTACTGGAACACCAATTACCCAAATGGATGGTGTAATTACCTCACCGAACTCGCGCCACGTTTGGCGGAGTTGGGTGTAGACGCCGTTTGGATTCCACCTACCATCAAAAACGCAGGTACGAACAGCGTGGGTTATTCCCCTTTTGATCATTACGATTTGGGCGATAAATTCCAAAAGAACAGTACCAAAACCCGCATGGGCGACAAAGACGAACTTTTGCGCATGGTGGCCGTTTTGCACGCCAATGGAATCGACGTCATTCAAGATGTAGTGCTCAATCACGTCAGCAACGCGGGTAGCGCCAATGGTTCGGGCGGCCAAGACCCTGCGGCCATGGACGACGGCCAAAACAACCGCTACAAGAATTTCCGCTACGTGAGTTTCAAGACGCCAGCTTCCTCGGAGAGTGCGGCTAATTATTTGGCCCGTGAAGGCCGCTTCAGCAAAAACTGGCAAAACTTTTACCCCAATAACAACAATGTTTGTTGTACAAACGACCTGAATTCGCCTTATTGGGGCCCCGATGTTTCTTTTGAAAGCAATGCTTTTGGCACTTCATCTAATGCTTTATATAATCCACCACAAAGTTCAGATTATATGCGTGCTGGCATGCGCAATTGGTTGGTTTGGTATAAAAAGCAAGTGGGTTTTGATGGCCTGCGTTTTGATGCAGTCAAACATTTCCCTGCGTATGTATCCGAAGATGTACTTTGGAACCTACAATATGGCGCCATGTGGGCAAGTGGTGGCCCCGAACTCTTTGCGGTAGGCGAATGGGTGGGCAGCACCGCACAACTCGACGCTTGGGCCGATGCCGTTCAAAACCGCGCAGGTACTTTTGATTTCAATTTGCGTTTTGCGCTGTCTGCCATGGTAAACAGCAATGGCAGCTATGATTTGAGTCAGATACCGAGTCAGCAACAACAAAACCGCCAAAGAACCGTGCCGTTTGTCAATAACCACGACACCTTCAGGCCACAACTCTCTGCTCAAGGCAACTACACCGGCTGGAATTCAGGCTCAGAGCTCAGCCCGCACATAGAACCCAACGATGGCCGTAGTTCTGCTGCACACGCAATTGTGATGGCCGTAGATGGCGCGCCACAACTCTTTTTTGAAGACCTTTTCGATATAGGCTACAACGGCAACCGCTTTGGCCATGCGCCCACCGATACGAATGCTTTACCCACAGATAGCGACATCGAAAACCTTTTGTGGTGTCACCAAAACTTGCATTTCAAAGACGGCGCTTATTTTGTGCGTTGGCAAGCACCCGATGCGCTGGTGATTGAGCGCGGCGCCAAAGCGCTCATTGGCATTACCGATAACTGGACCCAATGGCAAAACCTAACCGGTGTGCAAACCAACTGGCCCGACGGCACCGTATTGATAGACTACTCGGGCGCCAATAGCAACCCAACAACTGTTTACGGCGGCGGTAAAGTGAATATTTCGATTCCGCCCTGCGACGGCAGCGCCAATTTAGGCCGCAGAGGCTATTGCGTATGGGCGCCACAAGGCATCACCGCCAATTACCAGCGCCCGGCTAAAAACGTGGTGCAAGAATGGGAAATGAACGACGACCTCGGCGATCGACACGCCAACTCATTGCAACAAGGCGGTAAATTGCCCAACAACAGCCTCGAATGCAGGGTAGTGGGTCGCATTTACGCCAAAGCGGGAGAAGAAGTCCAGATTGAGTGGTATCCGAGCGCGCCCAATTTAGCGCTCACACTGGCTGTTCTCGATAAAGACTGCAGTCCAATCGATTCTGCTACCCAAACGGGTAATGGTGCGTTTTCTTTTGTTCCGTCCTACAGTGGATGGCACACCATTCGCTTGCGCAACGCCACGGCTACGCAGGCAGGCCAACACTGTTGGGTAAAAGCGATTTACCAAGCGCCGGCAGTTGTGGCCACCTATGAGGTCAAAAATAAATGTGCTTGTGCTTTTACAGAGCCCGGTGCTGGGTTAGATGAACAACTCGGTATGGAAGTCGTGGTGTATCCTAATCCGAACCACGGACAGTTCAAAGTAGCGCTTTCAGAAGGGCTTCAGTTGGAAAGCATGGCTATTGTTGATGTGTCGGGAAAAACAACTTCACTTTCGTTTGTGGCTGTCAATGAAAAGGAATTTCAGGTGCAAATAGACTTGTTAGAGTCTGGATTCTACTGGCTACTCCTTCAAACCAATCAAGGAAAAGTTTACAAGCAGCTCGAGCTCATTCGCTAGTTACTCAACGCTTAAGTGGCCTTTGGCATAGCTGTACAAACGGCTGCGCTCAGAAACTTCTTTGCGATAATACGCTTCTTGTTTTTTAGGAATAAAGCGCTTTTTGTGTTGGCCCAGTAAAAGAATGTTAAGTAGTTTTCTACCAAAACCAAAAGCAGGCTGGTAGTTTTCATCGATCGGATCAAAAGCGTCTAGGCTGGCATGTAGGTCTGGGTGCAAGCCCATTTGCAAGAGTTGTTGGCGCACTTCTTCTGAACGTGCATTGAATTTGTGCAGGTGATCGGGGTCAATTTCTTTGAGCTTGGCAATCCGATTGGCCTGAAATTCTAGGTCTAAAAATGCACGCTCTAATGCTTCAATACTCATCATGATGCTGCAAAAATAGCTTAAATCTTTTCAAAATAGCCTAAAAATTCGGCGTTGCCGTCGCCGCCGAGAATAGGAGAGTCCATGTAAGCCTTCCATTGCAATTGGTTGCGTTGTGCCATTTGCTTGATGTTTTCTAAAAGCGCTGGGTACTGACTGGTGTCTTTCACCACGCCTGCTTTGTTCAAAGAGCCGGGGCCAAGTTCAAATTGCGGCTTGATCAACAAAATGACCTGGGCTTTATCTTTGAGAAAGGGAATGGTAAAAGGCAGGACTTTTTCGAGTGAAATAAACGACACATCGACCACCAGACCATCAACTTGTTCCGGAATCAATTTTTCGGTGAGGTCGCGGGCGTGGGTTTTCTCTAAATTGATGACTTTTGGATCGTTTTTGATTTTTTCGTGGAGTTGTTTTTGCCCGACATCAACGCAATAACACTTTGCCAAACCTCGGTCTAGCATGACTTCCGTAAATCCACCCGTGCTGGCGCCTAGGTCGATGTAAGTTTGGTCTTTGACATCAATTTTCCAGTGGTCAAGTGCGGCGATCAGCTTATAGGCGGCTCTTGAAACCCACGGAATTTCTGCAGCGAGCAGTTCAATGACGGCATCGGTAGGTACTTTTTTGCCAGGCTTGGAAAAGAGCTTGCCGTTGACCTTTACGCCATATTTTTTGATGATTTCTTCGGCACGCACGCGTGAACTAACCAGGCCGCGTTCGAGAATTATTTTGTCAATGCGTTCTTCTTCCATTATTCAGGGTAAATAAAAAGTATTTTTTCAGGCCAACCTTGAATTTGAAGGTAGGTAGGCGCATCTTTGATGAATTTATGACTTAGTGGTTTGATATCAAATTGCACAGCTCCTTTGTAAGGTGATAAATTATGTGAACGTGCTTTAGGACTTGCGCTCATGAGTTTACAAGATCTAATGGGAGGAAATGATTTGGCAAGCATAGAACTACCCACTAAACGCAATTCTCCTGGATTGTCTGGACAGGAATAGTAAAGTGTAAGTATGTTTGCTTCAAGTTGGAGCGAATCGATTTGGATGGGCTCTGTTTCACTTTGGTAAAGTGAATCGTTGATCTCTGAAAGTTGGCGCTGCATATAGCTTAAAGGTGGGAGGCGTTTGGATCTTGGTACGAAACAAGACAAAAGTAAGGAGGATAAAAGGAGGATAAAAAGCGTTTTCATGGGTTCTTGCTTGACAAGTGTCGTCAAAAGTAATACCAATTGCGCAAAGAGTCCTATTTTTGTAACCGAATGAAGACGAAAACCCTTAAAAAGAATAAAGTCAATGTGGTTACACTTGGCTGTTCTAAAAATACTTTTGATTCTGAAGTGCTCATGGCACAGCTCAAGGCCAATCAGTTTGAGGTCGAGCACGAAGCCCAACAAGACGATTCAGAGATTGTGATCATCAATACTTGCGGCTTCATTGACAACGCCAAGCAAGAGTCTATCGATACCATTTTGCGCTACGCAGAAGCCAAGCAAGAAGGTTTGGTCGAGAAAGTATACGTTACGGGCTGTTTGTCTGAACGCTACCGCGAAGATTTAGAGCGCGAAATTCCGGAGGTAGATGCCTACTTTGGCACCCGTGAGCTCCCGCGCTTGCTCAAAACGCTCAAAGCCGACTACAAACACGAACTCGTTGGGGAGCGCATCCTCACCACGCCAAGTCATTATGCGTATTTCAAAATTGCCGAAGGCTGTGACCGCCCTTGTTCTTTTTGCGCCATTCCACTCATGCGCGGCAAGCACCTCTCTACACCAATAGAAGATTTGGTTTTGCAGGCCAAAGGTTTGGTGGCTAACGGCGTGAAAGAAATCATGCTTATTGCCCAAGACCTCACTTATTACGGTCTTGATTTATACAAAAAACGCGCGCTTTCCGATTTGCTCAAGCGCCTTTCCGATATCGAAGGTCTGGACTGGATCCGCTTGCATTATGCGTTCCCGTCTGGCTTTCCGATGGATGTACTCGATGTAATGGCCGAGCGCGACAACATCTGCAAGTACCTCGACATGCCTTTGCAGCACGGTTCTACTAAAATACTACAGGCCATGCGCCGCGGCATCACCCGCGAAAAAACCGAAGAGCTCGTTGCGGCCATCCGTGCCAAAGTGCCAGGTTTAGCCCTGCGCACCACGCTCATTGCTGGTTATCCTGGAGAAACCGAAGCTGATTTTCAAGAAATGTACGACTTTGTGGAGCGCACGCGTTTTGATCGCTTGGGCATCTTTACATATTCGCACGAAGAGAACACCCACGCCTACCAATTTACCGACGACGTAGAGGCGGCGATCAAAAAAGAACGCGCCGATGCGATTATGGAATTGCAGAGCGGCATCTCCTATGAGCTCAATCAGCTCAAAGTAGGTAAGGAGCTCAAAGTTTTGTTTGACCGCGCAGAAGGCGATTATTTCATCGGGCGCTCTGAGTTTGACTCCCCCGAGGTAGACAACGAAGTCTTGGTCAAAAAATCAGCGGGTTATGTTCGATTGGGCGATTTTTCGCGTGTATTGATCACCAGTGCGGATCACTACGATCTTTATGGCAACCTCGTGATATGATTTCAAAAGTCGGGTCTTTTTTACTATTGAGTTTGCTGCTATTTGCTTGCGGCCGCGAAAACCGCGCGCGAATGGACCAATTTGACTTACTCGAGCAAAGCGCCACGTCTGAACCCATTAAGCATGACCTGCAAAAACTCCAACTCGACAGCATTCAAATCGCCTATCCGCATTTTGGAGGTCATCCTTTTACCAAACTCATGCAGCACTTACTCAAAAAAGATACTTTGGGTGCGTTTTGTGTGGGGCAGCGCAATGTCCGTATACAATACAAAGTATTGTGGGCAACCGATAAGGTGTTGAGCCTGAGTCAAGAAGTGTGGCTAGATTGCCCGATGTCTGAAGGCACGCGCAAAACAGTCGTCAATTACCTCTTTACCAGAGAAGGAAATCAAATTTCAAGGTTATTTCTAGAAGGTTCACCGGGCCTTTTGCAAACGATTCAAGCCGGCTTGCGCAAGCGCCAAACGCCTTATTGCAGCGCGCCAAAAATTGAGGAAGTTTTTCCGATTGTCAAATCGGGCAGGGTAGAGGTTACCCCGCATTATGCCAGCTCGCTCTGCGATACCACCTTTAAAAGAAAGGGCATCCATCGCGAAGATTTGCGCATCATTTCTAATAAGTCTTTTCTATCTTTGAACCTAAATAACAACACAAAATAACATGGGATTACTAGACAACAAAGTCGTTCTAATTACTGGCGCCTCGCGCGGCATCGGTAAAGCAATTGCAGAAACTTGCGTTCAACAAGGCGCAACCGTTGCGTTTACTTATTTATCATCTGAAGAAAAAGCCCGTGCACTCGAGGCCGAACTCACAGCCAATGGTGGTATTGCCAAAGGTTTTCGTTCAGATGCGTCTAATTTTGACCAAGCACAACAACTCGTAGACGACGTCGTGGCAGCTTTTGGCACCGTAGATGTACTTGTCAATAACGCAGGCATTACCCGTGATACCCTTTTGATGCGCATGACAGAAGCACAATGGGACGAAGTCATCAACACCAACTTAAAATCCGCCTTCAACCTCACCAAAGCGGTGCAAAAACCAATGCTCAAAGCGCGCTCAGGCTCTATTATCAACATGAGTTCGGTAGTGGGTGTCAAAGGAAACGCAGGTCAGTCTAACTACGCTGCATCCAAAGCGGGCCTGATTGGTTTCACCAAATCTATTGCTGCTGAGCTCGGTTCGCGCAATATCCGTTGCAACGCCATTGCGCCTGGTTTCATTGAAACCGAAATGACCGAAGTACTCGATCAAGACGTCGTTGCTTCTTGGCGCAACAGCATTCCGCTCAAGCGCGGTGGTCAGCCTGTAGACGTTGCCAATGCAACTGTTTTCTTGGCTTCTGATCTTTCTGCCTACATCACCGGACAAACGCTACACGTTTGTGGCGGCATGCTCATGTAAAAGATGAATACCATTCGCCCCAGACGCAATCGCAAGAACAGCGCCATTCGCCACATGGTGGAAGAAACGCAATTAGGCGTACAGCACCTTATTTATCCGATTTTTATCAAAGACGGTAAAGGCATCAAAGATGAAGTCGCTTCTTTGCCCAATAATTTTCGTTGGTCTCTAGACCGCTTGTTGCCAGAATTAGAGGCCTGCCTCAAACTTGGTATTTCTACTATTGATATTTTTCCGGCGGTAGATGAGCTGCACAAAGACCAAATGGCCTCCTATAGTTGGTCCGACGACAACTTTTATTTGCACGCCATTGCGGCCATTAAAAAAGAATTTCCAGAGTTGGTGGTCATGACTGACGTTGCCATGGATCCGTATTCTTCTGATGGCCACGACGGATTGGTTCAAGATGGCCGTATTCTCAACGACGAAACCTTGCCCATTTTAGCCAGCATGACCCTCGCGCAAGCGCAAGCAGGTGCCGATATCATTGGCCCTTCTGACATGATGGACGGCCGAGTGGGTTATTTGCGCAGTGCGCTCGACGAAAAAGGCTACACAGACGTTTCGATTATGTCTTACACAGCTAAATATGCCAGCGCTTTTTATGGCCCGTTTCGCGATGCACTCAATTCTGCGCCCAAATCAGGCGATAAAAAAACCTATCAAATGAATCCGGCCAACAAGCGTGAAGCCTTGCTTGAAGCACAGCTCGATTTTGAAGAAGGTGCCGATATGCTGATGGTGAAGCCTGCGCTTTGTTATCTGGATGTCATTGCGTTACTTAAAGAGAATTTTCCTTTGCCCATCACGGCCTACAACGTCAGTGGTGAGTGCGCTATGGTTTACGCGGCTGCTAAAAACGGTTGGCTAGACTACGAGCGCGCTGTGAGCGAGATGCTATTGAGCATGCGCCGTGCGGGGGCCGATGGTATCCTGACTTATTTTGCCAAAGATTTCGCGCAGTTTGTGCGCAACTAACCACTTATATTATGTCTTTAGAACTGACTTCTGCTTACCTCAGCATAGAAGAATTTGAGCATTTATTGAGCACCCAAGAACCCCTTGTTCTCGGACAAGAATTAAAGGAGCGCATTCAAGCATGCAGATCCTACCTCGATCAAAAAGTAGCACAGAGTTCCCAACTCATTTACGGCATCAATACCGGCTTTGGTTCTTTGTGCGACACCGCCATTAGCACTTCGGACCTCGAAGCGCTGCAGCGCAACCTCGTTTGCTCCCATGCCTGTGGAATGGGTGAGGAGGTGCCGCAAGAAGTGGTGCGCCGCATGTTGCTACTCAAAGTGCTTGGGCTTTCTAAAGGCGCTTCTGGCGTTCAGCTCGCCACGGTGGAACGCCTCTTGTTTTTCTTCAATGAGCGCATCTATCCGGTGGTTTATCAGCAGGGCAGTTTGGGCGCTTCTGGCGACCTCGCGCCGCTGGCACATCTTTCACTTCCCTTGATTGGAGAAGGAGAGGTTTATGTTGAAAATGAGAAGATAAGCACTGCTGAATTAAACAAAATATTTAACTTAAAACCAATTGTGCTTCAGTCCAAAGAAGGTTTGGCTTTACTCAATGGTACGCAGTTTATGTCTGCTTATGCATCTGATGCTGTAGCGCAATCTTACCGCTTGTTTGAAGGATTCAATCAGGTGGCTGCGCTCTCCATAGAGGCCTACGACGCCCGCAAAGAACCGTTTGCAGCTAATGTCAATGAAATCAGAAACCAAGTGGGTCAAATTCGGGTCGCTTCTTGGTTTAGAAACCAATTAGAAGGGAGCCAAATCATGGAGCAAGCCAAAGCGCATGTCCAAGACCCGTATTCGTTCCGCTGCATACCGCAAGTACACGGCGCTACGCTAGACACCATAGACCACGCCGCGCAAATTGTCACTAGAGAAATCAATGCCGTGACCGATAACCCGACGGTTTTCCCCGACGACGACCAAGTGGTGTCTGCCGGAAACTTCCATGGCCAGCCCTTGGCGCTCATCCTAGACTTCTTAGCCATAGCAATGGCCGAAATGGGCAGCATCTCTGAGCGCAGAACCTACAAACTCATTTCTGGCACGCGCGGTTTGCCTGCGTTTTTGGTTAAAAACCCTGGACTCAACTCTGGGCTCATGATTACCCAATATACTTGCGCGTCTATCGTGAGCCAAAACAAACAATTGTGCACGCCTGCATCTGTAGACACCATTGACAGCAGTAACGGCCAAGAAGACCACGTTAGTATGGGTGCCAACGCCGCCACTAAACTCTATCGCGTTTTGGACAACTGCCAAAAAATACTCGCCATCGAACTCATTCATGCGGCCCAAGGTCTTGAATTCAGAAGACCACTGCAAGCAGCCGTCTGGACAGAAGCACTCCATGCCCAGTTCAGAACGGTGGTTCCGAGTCTAGACACAGATCGCATCTTAGCCAACGACATGCACGCTGCCCAAAACTTTATACAACAATATTTAGCACATGAATGATTTTTATCAGCAAGAAGAGCAAGCGCCAGTAAAAAAGAAAAGACCTGTTTTCCTTTTGGTTTTGGTCATTCTATCGAGCATCAATATTAGCGTGAGTCTTTTAGGGTCCTTCAGCGGCATGCTCGGCGCCAAACCTGACGCCAAAATGATCAAACAAGCTAAGTTGGAATTTGCCAACATGCGCGAACAACTCGAAGAAGGTGGTGCAGCTGATTTTACCTATATCATTGACCAGATGGAAAGCGTCACAGACAACATGTTCAAGCATTTTCAGGCCTACAACAGCGTTCAGTTTTTGATTTTGGTGCTGGGTCTTACGGGCGTTATTTTGCTGTACCAACGCAAAAAACTAGGCTTTCATTTTTACATTATTTACAGCCTTGGGTTGGTGGTCTTGCCTTATCTTTTCAATCCGATAACGGGTATTCCAACGGTACTCACGATTGTCGGGATTATCTACGGTGGCTTATGGGTCTTTCTTTACAGCCGCAATCTGCATTGGATGGAGGTCTAAAAGATCTTCCCAGGATTTAAAATACCTTTTGGGTCAAAAACTTGCTTGATGCCGCGCATGAGGTTGAGGCCAGTTTCGCTAAAAGCGAGGTCCATGTAGGGTTTTTGAACAAGCCCAATGCCGTGCTCTCCCGAAATAGTGCCACCCATTTCAATAACTTGCGTGAAAAGTTCGCGTATAGCTACGGTGAGTTCTTCGTTCCAAAAGGTGTCGCTTAGGTTTCCTTTGATAATATTAACATGCAAGTTTCCGTCTCCGGCATGGCCATAACACACCGATTCAAAACCATATTTTTGCCCAATGGCCTTAACCGTTGCAAGCAAACGCGGCAGCTCGTAGCGCGGCACTACCGTATCTTCTTCTTTATAGACAGATTGTGCTTTTACGGCTTCACCCACTTTACGGCGCAGGCTCCAGAGTGTGTTTTTCTGGGCTTCAGATTCTGCAAATAAAATCTCGTCTGTTGGGTAAGTTTCGAGCACGGCCATGATGGCTTCGCATTCTTTCATGAGTTGTTCGGCATCAAAACCATCGACTTCAATGAGTAAATGGGCAGCATGCGTATCCTTGACGTCTATACTGAAATCGCCAGAAAAGCTCTGAGACCAAAGCAAGGCGTTGTGTTCCATGAATTCAAGCCCGCTAGGGGTAATGCCTGCATTGAAAATGGAGGCCACTGCCTCGCAAGCCTGCACTGCGTCGTAAAACGGCACGAGCATGAGCAGCGTCTGGGTAGGGTGGGCAATGAGTTTGAGCACAATTTTGGTCACAAAAGCTAAAGTGCCTTCCGAACCGACCACTAATTGCGTGAGGTTGTAACCAGTTGCATTCTTGACAACGTTGGCGCCGGTCCACATAATGGTGCCGTCGGCCAAAACCACTTCTAAATTGAGCACCCAGTCTTTGGTGACACCATATTTGACTGCTTTGGGGCCGCCTGAATTTTCGGCAATGTTGCCCCCAATAAAGCAAGAGCCTTTGCTGGCAGGGTCTGGAGGGTAAAACAAACCTTTGGCCTTGACGGCGTTTTGTAATTCTTCTGTAATGACCCCAGGTTCTGTAGTTACCTGCGCATTTTTTTCATCGATTTCGATGATGCGATTGAGTTTTTCTGAGCTCAATAAAACACCGCCATGAATCGGCAAGCAGCCGCCACTCAAGCCCGTTCTGGCACCAGCAGGCGTAACGGGGATATTGTGTATATGACAATAAGCCAATATTTCTGAAACCTCTTGGGTGTTTTGTGGTAAGAGCACAACACTTGGCGTAAAATGCAAGTCTTCGGTGTGGTCGTGGTTGTAGGCTTCGCGGGTGGAGAGGTCTGATTTACAACGGTCGGAAAGGAGCGACTCAAAAAAGTTGAGGTCTGCGGAAGTGATGGTATGGTACATTATACGGTTGTTTTTTTGGCGCCAACAAAAAAGATATCGCGTGTATTGATCGGAATAGAGGCTGCTTTCGGGATGCGCTCGTAGATCCAATTGTGAAAACGCTTGGGTGTTTTATTCAAAATAAACAGCGCAAAATAAATCAGTCTAAGGGAGCGGTATACCGGCGGGTATTTGTAAAAAACGGGTTCAAATCCGTGCTGCTGCAAAAGTGCCGTCATGGATTTTTGCGTAAAATAATGCAGGTGTGTTGGCGGGTGGATCATGCGCCATTTTTTGCCTTGGAGCTTGGGTAAGAGCGCTCCAAAATCGCCTGTGGTAAGGTAGATCATACCGCCTGGTTCGCATTCCTTTTGTGCTTTGGCCAAAAAAGCTCCGGGGTCAGACAAGTGCTCTATCACATCCCACATGAAAATGGCGTCGTAGGTGTGGGCGGAGTTTGTTTCTAAATAGTTTTCAGCAGAAAAATGAGGGCCGAAATGTTGGTTGGCATAGCTGATCGCCGCTGCCGAAATATCGTAGCCTTGGTAGCTAGCTAAAGGAAAGGATTCTTTGAGTGTTTCATAGAAAAAGCCATAGGCGCAGCCAATTTCTAAAGCTTTTTTGGGCGAAAGGCCTTTTGCGGCGATTTGCTTGGTGCGCTTGGCAAAATTGAGTTGCAGGATTTCTTTATCGGCCAGGTAATCGGCGTATTCTTCTCCTTTGAAGTAGTTCTCGGCGTAAAGTTGCTTTAAATAAGCTTGGTCTAGTTGGAGATTGGCCCAACCGTGTCCACATTTTGAACACTTCAAAAGCGTGTTGTCGAAAATGGGTTGAGTTGCCGAAAAATGACAGATCGGACATTGCGTATTTTCCATGGCTACGAACATAACTAAAATTGGTGAATTCTTGTCGACGGCACATTTTATTTTATCTTTGAATAGAAAATCGAAACAATGTCTC
>JBEEKN010000038.1:0-26125 GCA_041168605.1 Bacteroidota bacterium
TTCGGGTATAACGTAAGAACAATATAAATGGTTACACTTTTTCCTCTTATAACCAACGAGGGTGTCTTGCTTTCGTTTTTGGAGGCGGCGGCAAGAAGTAACAATATTTAACCATCATTTCGTGTGAACCACGAGATATACTAGCTAATTTATTGATATTGAGATCGTATGAATAACCGAAGTTGAAGTTAGGAATTGGCGAGTAACCAACCATAACGGCAACGGCATCTGAAGTTCTGAATGTGAGGCCTCCGTATGCAGGATTGCCACCAAGCTCCATCATGTAACGCGCGTTGAGGTCAACTGAAAATTTGATGAGATCTGTACGAACGAGCATTTGAGCGTCGATGTTGTTGCCTGTTCCGAAAGCGTCTTTGAACACATAGCCACCCATAAGGTAGTAGTGACGAGCTGTTTGGAAAGATAGCGCTAGATTGGTTGGGTCAGCGGCTAAATCAGATTCTGAGAGGTGGGTTGTGGAGAAACCTGCGTAGTAATTTTTGGCTTGGAAATATAAACCAAAGTTCGCGTCAAAAGATGTTGCCGCAAAACCTGTTGGCAACGAAGGGTCGTTTGGTGTTGTGGGTGGAACCCAAACGGGATCCATGCCGTAGTTCATGATGCCGAGGCCAACTCCTACACCAAGTACGCCTATTCTGCCAATTTGAACAGGATAAGAGTAATTGAGTAGAACGGTGTTTTGACGAGAGAAACCAATTGCGTCGTGGTAGAAATTGACGCCAACGCCGCCAGGGAAAAATCGGGAAAGATTGGATTCTACGTTGAGCACAGCAGAGTTCGGCGCGCCATTTACTTTATCCCATTGGTTGCGGTAGATGGAGGTGGCACAAATTCCGTTGTACATGTCAATACCTGTTTTACCAGGATTGAGGCTCATTTTGTCAAACATGAAATGTGTGACAAGCTTATCTTGTTGTGCGTAGGACGTAAACAACAAAACAGAAAAAGCAGCAGTTAGTAGTCTGTTATTCAATAGCATAAGCTTAGTTTAGCATGTGTAAAACAGCCGTATTTTCATAGAATACGACAATTTCAAGGTGCTAAAGTAAAGAATTCTAATGGAAAATAAAAGGCTTTTTAATAAAAAGCTTAGCCTAATTTCTGATAGGTCTTCCACCACAAATCTGGGAGTTCATTTTTCATGGCGTTGTCGTAGTCAGACTTATTGCAAGGGATCATGTGATGGCGCTCGTAACGCGTTCCGCTTTGAGGCGGGTATGGTACTTCCATCCACCAGCGCGCGGACTTGTTACTTTTATAGAAAATAAGCTCGCGAGAAACCTCATCCATGAAAACGGTGAATTTGGTGTAATCGGCTTTGCTTCCAAAAGGGAAGTCGCCCACGCGAGAGAAATAACCTTGAATGAAGTACCAAATGCCTTCGGCAAGCAAACTGGTACCAACAGCGCTCAGTGCTTGCTCGTTGAAAAAGCCAATACTAGTGACTTTATCAGAAATACCCGCATATTTGGCAATTTGACAAAACTGAACGGAAGTAAAGCCATTCGGCGCGCCGTGGGTAGTACCTATTTCATTTGCTTTGATGGCTTGTAGATCGATACTGATGATATCGGCATTGCGCAAATGTGGCTCGGCAAGCTTGAAGTCTTGATTGAACTCTCCCAAACGGCAGATGTCAAAAAATAACTTTTCAAAGAGTTCGTGTTCGGCTGCCGCTGCATATGGTTGTTGCAAGCCCACTACAGCGTGATTGAACAAATAACACGGCCGCTGCAAGAGCATATGGCTAAGGAAGTTTTTTGAATGGAGCGGCTCATCTGCACTCCCGATATCGAGCGCGCGGTCTATGCTGCAGGTATTGACGAGTTGTTCTAATTTCTCATAACCTTGATACATCGCCATTGTGAGGTCTTGACTCCCTCCGATGACAATAGGAATGATGTTGTGCTTCACGAGTTCGCTGACAACATTCGATAGTGCAAAGTAAGTATCTTCAATTGTAGCGCCGGGCTTGATTTCACCGAGGTCATAAATAGGTTTGTCCCAATTAGCTTCTGGATACAATTGATAGAACGCGGCACGAAAAGAGGGCGTAGAAAAAGTTGCTTGATCGGCACCTCTACATTCGGGCACGCTAATCAGTGCACACCCCGGCCCTTGGAGCTCTGGGAAAGCGTGACCAAAAGATGCAATATGACTGCCGAGTTGGGCGTCTTCAAAAGTGACTTCCGTTGAAACCGGCTGAAAATAGATGGATAAATCGGTCATTATAGTAGGATTTTAGCGATGTCTGGCTTGAAATAAAGTTCGGATTTCAGCACCTTGCCATCTTCGCGGTAGATTGGGTTGCCATTGGCATCGAGCTTACTCATATTAGAGCGCTGGATTTCTTCAAACACTTCGGTGATTTTATGCTGTAGGCCATGGCGCAAAATGGTTCCGCACAAAATGTAGAGTTGATCGCCAAGAGCATCTGCGATTTCAACTAAATCGCCGTTTTGAGCCGCCTCTAAATATTCTTCGTTTTCTTCCTTCATGAGGTCAAAACGAAGTTGGATGTCTGCTAACGTGAGTTGAGCAGTCGGGCTCATGTTGTTTTGAATGCCAAAAGCATCGTGGAATTGTGCAACGGCACCGATAATTTCTTTGAATTCCATTTGTTAATAATTCAGAAGTTTGGAAATAGCAGCGGCTACTTTTTGTGCATTTGGCAACATAGCAGCTTCAAGGGTGGAGTTAAGTGGAATGGCCGGCGCATCTACAGACGCAACGATAGCTATAGGGGCATCTAGATGCTGGAAACAAGATTGCTGAAGTCTTCCGGCGATACCTAGCGTAAAAGAATTTTCTGTGGATTCTTCTGTCACTAGGAGGATTTTTCCGTGGCGAGCGCACAAAGACTCCATGGCTTGCATGTCGAGCGGATTGATGGTACGGAGGTCTAAAATTTCAATTTGACCCTCAAATTCTTTTGCGGCCTCTAAACTCCAGTACACGCCTCTTCCGTAGGTAATGATACCGAGAGAATTGCCTGCTTGTATGGTTTCAGTAGTAGCCGAAATGACTGTTCTGGCTTGGCCAATTGGCACAACATAATCCGCACTTGGCTCGATGCTCATGGCGCCTTCTGTACCTGGAATTTTGGACCAATACAAACCTTTGTGTTCGAGAATTACCACCGGATTTGGGTCGTAGAAAGCAGCTTTGAGCAAGCCTTTTAGGTCGGCACCGGTAGAAGGATACACTACTTTGATACCGCGGATATTCGCCAAGACAGATTCTACACTTGATGAATGGTAAGGGCCACCTGATCCGTAGGCGCCAATTGGAACGCGGATGACGCAGCTCACTGGCCATTTGCCATTGGAAAGGTAGTTAGAGCGCGAAACTTCTGTAAAAAGTTGGTTGAGCCCTGGCCAGATGTAGTCGGCGAACTGCACTTCTACGATTGGTTTGAGCCCAACAGCTGACATCCCGACCGTAGAGCCAATGATGTACGCTTCTTGAATGGGCGTATTGAAAACGCGGTCGTCGCCAAAGGTTTGGGCGAGTGTTGCTGCTTCTCTGAACACCCCTCCTAGCCTGCCGCCCACATCTTGGCCGTAAAGCAATGCTTCGGGGTGTGCTTCCATGATTTCGCGCATCGCAAAAAGCGCGGCGTCTACCATGACGGTTTTCTTTTTGCCTGCCGGCTCGCGCTCACCTTTTTCAGTGGTAATTGGCGTGGGGGCAAAAATGTGGTCTTGAATAGAGCTTGGGTCAGGGTCGGGGGCATTGAGCGCGGCGTCATAGGCCGCATCTATTTCTTTTCTAACTTTTGCTTCTAAATTGATGAACTCAGCCAAGCGGACGTCTTGCTGCTCTAGTGCGGCACGCAATTTTGGATAAGGGTCGGCTTTGGCCGCTTCTTCGAGGTCGTCGCGGTACCATTCTTTGCGCACACCAGAGGTGTGATGACCCAACAACGGCACTTTGGCGTGAATGAGAAACGGACGGCGCTCTGCACGCACGGTGGCAATGACTTCTTCTACGGTTTGATAACAAGACCAAAAATCGGTGCCGTCTATGGTGCGGGCTTCTATGCCGTGAAAACCTTTGATATACTCAGAAATATCTTGCGCGCGCGTTTCTTTCGCATTGGCGGAGATGTCCCAACCGTTGTCTTGGACCAAATAAATAATGGGGTACTGTTTGAGCGCAGCCATTTGAAAAGCTTCTGAGACTTCGCCTTCTGTGCAAGAGGCGTCGCCGAGTGAACAAACTACAACAGGCGCATCTGCAGCGCTCCAAGTAGCTTGACCAGTTTTTTCTTTGTATTGAATACCCATTGCAATTCCGGTTGTGGGAATCGCTTGCATGCCCGTTGCCGAAGATTGATGCGGAATTTTAGGTTGATCCGGACGCTTTAATGAAGGATGCGAATAGTACGTGCGGCCACCAGAAAAAGGATCGTCTTTTTTGGCAAACACCTGCAACATAAGTTCTTCGGGCTTCATGCCGATCCCGAGTAGAATGCTGTCGTCGCGGTAGTAAGGCGACACCCAGTCTTGTGGTTGCAACTGCATGCCGATTGCCAATTGAATGGCTTCGTGACCACGGGAAGTGGCGTGGACGTATTTGGCAGTGACTTCTTTGTTTGCTTCGTATTTTTCAGCCATGGTTTTGGCCGTGCACATGAGTTCAAATGCACGCCAACTCAGGTCTTTTTGCTTTGCTTTTGACATTTCGTTGATTCAATTCGACAAATATAAGCATTGCGCTTACAAATCATCCTTGTTTGATTCGTGTAGACTTTGGTATTTTTGTCTAAAAAAACGAGATGCTCGGACTGAAAATGGCCACAGACCCCAGATGGGTGCGAATTGTTGAAAAAAACATCGAAGAAATCTTAATTGACCACGCCTACTGCGAACAAAAAGCGGCGAGTAATGCCATTTCTATGATCGTGACTTATCCGCAGTATCCAGATTTGGTGGAGGCGATGAGCGACATTTGCAAAGAAGAAATGGAGCACTTTGACATGGTACATCAAAAACTCAAAGAACGTGGGCTTCAGCTAGGCTTTGAGCGCAAAGATCCGTATGTGAATGATTTAGCGCTTTTTCTCAAGCACGGAAAAAGAAACAGCACCCCGGCAGGTGTTTTTGTCAATAAAATGCTCTTTGCGGCCATGATTGAAGCGCGCAGTTGTGAACGATTTAAAATCTTATCTGAAGAAATTGCCGATCCTGATTTGCGCCAATTTTACCGCTCTTTGATGGAAAGCGAAGCCAGGCACTACACGACCTTCTTGGGCTTTGCCCGCAAATACGGCCAGGGCATCGATGTAGATGCTGCCTGGAAAGACTTCCTTGAATTTGAGGCCCAACTGATGGAAAGTTATGGGCAAAAAGAAACGATGCACGGTTAGGCGCATCGTTTACAAGTTTGGCGGTGTTTGTGGTAACTTAAAACGAGAGTAAAATTCCTGCATTTACACCGCGCACCTTCGGAGCTGATCCTTCGTTAAAGACGTCCGATAGGCCGTAAGTCATGTACAAACTCCAGTCTCCGTAGCCCACTGTAGCCATGAGGCTCGCTTGGAAAGGATTGAACTGAAAGTCGTCTTTGGTTTTGTCTTTGTTTTTCTTGCCATCAGCTTCCCATTTTTGCATTTGGCGCGCGTCTACGCGGATTCCGCCTACAATACCAGCAGAGATATTCCAAGCCTGATTGGCGCTTTTGTTTGTAGAAATCTGCAATAATAGTGGCGCTTGCAAATAAGTAGAGCTCAATATATTTTTAGCGTAATTGACGCCTGTTGCATTGGCAATTAAGGTATCGTTCACAACGCTGAAATCGTAGTCTCCTTTGATCGCATAACGGTTCCAATTAAGCCCCAAACCAGTAACTACACCGAGGTAGTCTTTGATAATCGGAAAGCGTTTTTCGGCAAAGTTCAATTGAATGCCGATGCTCTTGGCCGGATCTAAGGTGAGAAAGCTAAGTTCGGTGGTACTTGCCAATTGATTGCTGGCGTTCATGAAGCCGTTTGCGTTGACGCCCAAGCCAGCCCAGATAGCATTGCCGTCGCCGGTAGTTTCAGCATCTTTGCAATCGTTGCCAAATTCTTTTTCGAACGTGTAGGAATCTTTGCCGTCATTGAGCACAATGCGCTCGTCGTCGTTTTCGATGATCACGCGTTCATCGATGATGATCTTGCGCTGACCTTTTGGCTGTTCGCCTTCAAGCGCTTTGAGCTCATCTAAATTGGTGATGTCTCTGGATTCTAATATGACAATTTTCATGTTGCCAAATTTGAGTTTGGTTGTATCTAACGGTGCGCCTGTTGAATCTTGAATGTAAATGTTTTTCATTGCTTCGGTCAACATAGAGTCCATTTGATCCATTTGGCCATTGATCATGATTACAGTGGTGTCGTTACCTTGAATTTTAACGATTTTCTTGGTTTCGTTTTGCTGGGCGAAAAGTGCGAGGCCCGAAAATAAAAAAGCGGAAAGTAATTTGATTTTCATTTGTTCTGATTTTGACCCTATGACGGGCCGATTAAAAATTTGTTACTGTTTTATTTTTTAGTTCTGGTTTTTTCAATGGTAAAGGGTCCGAGCTGAAAGACCAATTTATCGTGGTCATTGGCTTCTTCTACTTCATATCTGACCGGAATACCGACAGACTCGCTGGCATAACGCGCCAATGTTTCAAACTTCAAGTCTGTGGATGGTGCGGCAGTGCCAAAAATTCTTTCGTTGGTTTTTTGCAATAAAAACGCTTTAATGGTGACCGGAGACTTTTCAAATGCTGAGCCTTGACTCGAAACTGGCGCTTGAGCGATGTCGGTGGTGTTTGCGCTTGGATTACTTTGAACACCAACTTCATTTGGGGTTGGTACTTGGGCAACAATTACTTCCTGCTGATGGCCTTCAAAATATTCCGGGATAATGCAATCTTTTGGATCGAGGTGCACAACTTGTGAGGGCCGAACGCTTGTTGCTTGTGATGTTGATCCGTTGGCAGGCGATACTTGGATGGCTTTCGAGGCCTTGGTTTTTTCGGGCCTTGCCAAGCGCGCTTGTTGCTGTGTGTTGGGTTTGAGCGGCGGCTGCACTATTCGGCCTTGGTTGGTCAAAAATACAGCGAAGAGTAGCGCGGCTGCCGAACTGCCATATAGCGCATATGGTCGCCAATTGAGCTGCCGAATGACTGGCGTTTTTAACAAACTTTCTAGGTTTGGAAAAGCAATTTGGGCATCGGGTTGAAGCTGCGTCAATGCGACCTCTTTTTGTACTTTTTGATAATGGGTATCTTGTGCATAAGCCTCGGCGATGGCTTGCTCTTTCTCGTTGAGTTGGCCCTCCAAAGACCCAATGGCCAATTTGTCAAAAGGATGGCCTTCTTCGTCTTGGTAAATCGCTAAATCTTCAAGTAAAGGATGCAAAAATGAGGTTGCGTCAATGTGGATTGGTGGTGATATAATGGGAGGCTGCGCTTCTAAATCCAAAGCTAAATCTGGATTTTCTAGCAAGAGCGCCTCGAGCTCAGCCTTTTCAGCAGGGCTTAAGGTTCCCTCGTGATGGGTGAGTATTAAATGTGCGATATGTGCTTCAGTATACTTCATATGAGTACCTCCATTTTTCCGATGTATTGTTTGAGAAAGCGGCGCGCTCTAAAAATATAGACTTTCACTTGATCTACTGAGATTTGGGTGAGTTCGGCAATTTCTTGATAGCTGTAGCCCTCGTAATCGCGCAGGGTAAGCACCATGCGCTGTATATCTGTAAGTTGTGCGACGCCTTCGTCGATGAGTTTTTGAACGTCGTGGGCAACACCTGCAGACTGCACGGGATCAGGCAAGGAGCTCAGATGTTGGTACTGCAACTGCTGACGGCGCGCGCGGTCTATTTGCAAATTCACGATGGTTCGAAAGAGGTAGGATTTGACACGTTGGTAATCTACGGTATCTACCCGAACCCAAAGGCGCTCAAAAGCATCTTGGACAAAATCCTGAGCCAGATCTGGGTCGCCAACATTTTTCAATGCAAAGCGATAGAGCCGGTCTGCGAACTCCTTCACACATTCGTTGTATTGCTGAACAGTCATAAAACAGCGTTAAGACGAAGTGCCTTCACAAAAGTTACACCAATTTATTCCGATTTCGCTTCGACTTTGTATTTCTGGCGGTATTTGAGGTAGAGTTCCTCTTGAAAATTGGTGGTCGAGACGAACTGACCATCTACTAAAATGGTGGTGAGCTGGTTGCTGCGCATGTCGAGCGCAGGGCCCTTAGAGACGAAAAAAGTGGCTTTTTTGCCCACCTCAAGGGTTCCATAATCTTTGTCTATACCCATGATTTGGCAAACGCTGAGCGAAATTGCCTTCAAGGCTTCTTCTTCACTCAAGCCATAAGCCATTGTAGTACCTGCCTGAAAAGGCAAGTTGCGGGTGTTCATGGGCTGCATGTCGCCATCGTTTTGAATGCAAAATACAATGCCTTGTTGCTTGAGCAGCGCCGGCATTTGATACGGCAAATAGGTGAGTTCATCTTCGCGTTGCGGCAGGCTATGGATGCGAGACAGCATGACGGGAATTTTGGAGTCGCGGAGTTTGGCGCCCACTAAGTACGCATCATGCCCACCTACAATAACTGGAAACGGCAATTGAAACGCCGCGGCAAAATCGATGACATCTACAATTTGCTGGATGCTTTCTGCGTGGATATACACGCGCTTTTGACCTTTGAAACAAGCTTTCATGGCTTCTAAGCGCAGGTCGGGCGTTTGGGCATCGCGGGCCGTTGCGTAGGTTTTGGCCAACTCAAAAAACGTGTAAATTTCTCTTTTTTGGGCTTGATAGGTGCTGCGGTCAGTGGGCCAATTGAGGTGGATGCCGTCGTCGGCCAAAACCGTAGCGTCTTCCCAGTTCCAGCCGCTGAGTTTCATGACCGCTGAGCTCCCGGAGATCCAGCCTCCACGTGGGGTAGCCTGCACCAGCAAGACGCCGTTTGTGCGGACTGTCTCAACAACTTTTGATTCTACATTGTAAGCCACTTGAGCGCGCACATGTGGGTTCCAGTCGCCGACATCGTTGAAATCTCGGGTGGCGCGCACGGCGTCGATTTCTGTGAGCCCGAGTGTGTTGTTGGCCGAAACCAAACCTGGATACAAATGCTGCCCGTTGCAATTGATGATGGTGTCCCAGTCTTTGTTGCTAAAGGTTTGGGTCAGGGAATTTTTAATGAAAGTGATGCGGTCATTGACCACGCCAATTGCAGCAGACTCTACAACTGTGCCGTTGCCGATATGCGCAGTTCCGTGCAACAAGAGGATGCGTTGCGCAAAAGAAAAAGTGCTCGAAAGCATTAAGAAGAAAAATAAGTTCGCTTTCATATCAATGGGAATTTTCAGTTTCGGTAGCTTCTTCACCTAGGGTGTCACAATGAAAATGCTTTTTGACTTTCTTTTGAGGGGTTTTGCTGGCCTCGCCTCTTTCGTTTGCAGCTAACATGAGGCTCAAAATACGCGTGCGCTCTTGTTCAATTTGCGCTTGTTTTTCTGCTTGTTGCTTTTCTTCGTAATAAACAACACCGTCTACCATCGTGAGTGAAACGCGCGCTTCTATGCTCAATGGATTGGCTGTCCAGAGGACGAGGTCTGCTGCTTTACCGACCTTCACACTGCCCATTTGGTCATCTAGATGCAAGGCTTTGGCCGGATTGAGCGTCACGAGTTTCCAGGCTTGCTCTTCTGACAAACCGCCATATTTAACGGTTTTGGCAGCCTCCTGATTGAGGCGTCTGCCCATTTCGGCATCGTCTGAATTGATGCAAACCGTGACCCCTTGTTCGGTCATGAGTGCGGCGTTGTAAGGAATGGCGTCATTGACCTCAAATTTATAAGCCCACCAGTCTGAGAATGTAGAGCCCACTACACCGTGTTTGTGCATTTTATCGGCCACCTTATAGCCTTCCAAAATATGGGTAAAGGTATTGATCCGAAAGCCCATGGAATCGGCCACATGCATCAGCATATTGATTTCAGACTGAATGTAAGAGTGGCACGTAATGAAACACTCGGAGCGCAGAATATCTGCCAACACCTCGAGCTCTAGATCTACCCTTGGAGCCACTTTTGTTTTGCCGGCTTTAAAGGCATCCCACTCTTTCTGGTAAGCTTTGGCGCGGTAAAAACCATCGTAAAAAACTTGCTCCACGCCCATGCGGGTTTGCGGAAAACGAACGGTATTGAAATCGCCCCAGTTGGCCTGCTTGACGTTCTCCCCAAGCGCACATTTGATGAATGACGGTGCGTTGTCGATGAGCATATCCGCTGCGCTCACACCCCATTTGAGCTTGACCAGCGCAGACTGCCCACCAATCGGGTTGGCCGAACCATGCAGCAGTTGGGCTGCAGTTACGCCACCAGCGAGCTGGCGATAGATATCGATGTCGTCTGGATTGACTACATCTCCAATGCTTACTTCGGCTGTAATGGCTTGTCCGCCTTCGTTGACACCTCTTGAAATAGCGATATGAGAGTGCTCATCAATAATACCTGTTGTGAGGTGCATACCCGCTGCGTCTATGATGCGTGCGCCGGCTGGAGCTGCAATATGCTGACGACTCACTTGCTTGATTTTGCCATCCACCACAAGCACATCGGCTCCTTTGAGCACACCTTCTTTCTCGTTGGTCCAGACGGTGGCGTTTTTGAAAAGTAAGGTTTCTGCGGCCGCTTTGGTTGGGGTGCCAAAGGCCATGTTGGGGAACCAAACCTGACCATAAAAGGTTGTATCTAGCTTTAATGCGCTTGGAGCCGTTGGAGCGGTGGTTTGCTGTTGGATTGCGCTCCAATGAAACCAAGCACCTTTGGCATCGGTTCCTTCACCTTCGAGAACGAGGCCATTTTTAAGTGCTTTGGCATGCAATTGAATCAGTTGCGGATTGCTCGCGCTCAAAGACAAAAACTGAATAGAGACATCTTGTTGCTTGAGCTGAATGGTGGCTTTGGAGCTCAGGGTATCGGTGGCGGTTTTGAGCAGGACTTTACCTTGTGGCTTTTCAGCAGTGCCCGTCACGACCAATTCGTAGTTGGCATCGGCAATTCTCAGGGAGTAGGTGCCGAGTAATTGAACGGTGTTGGCGGACTTCCAATAGCGCGCTTCGCCCAAACTCCAAGTTTCTAACAGCTGTGCTTCAAAAGCAAATGGATCGGCACTAAAGACCGAAAAACTTGCCCATTTACCTGATTCTAGCGTCCCGACCTGAGCTGCTAAGCCCATCCAGTTGGCAGGAACCGTAGTGAGTGCTGCCATGGCGTCTGTAGCTGAAAGCCCACGCGCCATTGCTTTGCGCAATGCAGCCCAAAATTGATCGGCACTTTTGAGTCCATAAGATGTTAGGGCGATGTCGAGGCCTTCTTTTTTCAAAAGCATGGCATTGCTCGGTGCGGTTTCCCAGTGTTTGAGATCAGACAACGGGATTTCACGTGCTAAGTACGGGTCATTGACCTCGTATGCTTCGGGAAAAACAAGCGGTAATACAATCTTGAATCCTTTCAATTCGCTCGCAATGGCGTATTCATTACCCGATCCGATGTAAAGAAAATTGGTCTTGAACTCGTTGGCTATTTTTTGGGCGCGCAAGATTTCCCATTTATCGTCGGTCTTGAAGAGGATCGGTAGGTTGCGCTGGCTTTCCCATTCAGCTAGGGAAACCGAATAAGGTAAAGTGGTTTTATTTTTTGAGTAGTAGTCGAGGTCGTAAAGGGCTTGGCGCAACAAGGCAATGGACCCCATTTGCGATGAGGGGTAGGTTTGGTGGCTCCCGCCTTTGGAGAAAGAAAATACCTGCGCTGCTTTTGGTGCAATGAGCTGCTTGTGTATTTCGGTCTGAGCAAGCGCCACAAAGGCTGCGCTTCCACGCACGATGCCATCCATGTGGTGCGTCAGGGCAAAACCAAAGCCCGACTGCTGCAGCTGATCGCTGTTGTTTTCTATGGATTTGTAGGCGGTGGCGGCGGCTAATTCTGGATGAACGGCTTCGTTCCAATAATAAGCACCTTCTTTATTGGACTCTAATTGTGGGCGCCAACCGTTGTTTTTAAACGTAACGGGGTCGAGGCCAACGCTGCTGTACATATCGATAAAAGCAGGCACCAAAACCTTTCCGGTATAATCGAGCGCTACAGCACCGTCTTGCTTGAGGTTTTTGCCCACTTGGACTATCTTGCCATTTTGTAGCAGTAGATCGGCATCTTGGAGTGTTTGGCCTGGCTTGACCATAATGGTGGCATGCTGGATCAGGACATATTGCGGAGCCGATGCCTTGACGCCATTTTCAGGGCCAAACTGAGCGAACAACTGTACAGAAACAAACGTGACAACTAAAAAAAAGAGGTGGCGTGCTTTCATAGGGCGTGAAAATACAAAATCTTCAATTACAAAAGCAAACTTCTGAGCCTTAAAGCGCTGCAATATGTTTGAGTGCCTCGCGCTTGGCCAAACCTTGTAAATTTTCGGATGCAACCACACTCCTCACCCATTCTGCATTCCATTTAGCGACCTCGCGCAAAGACCAACCAATGGCCTTTTGAACAAAAAACTCTTTGTTCCATTTGAAGCGGCTGATGTAATATTGCAGCTGTGCTAAGTCCGTTTGCTGCTTGAATTTGAGTTGATAAATCAATAGGGACCGATGCAGCCAAAAATTAGAAGTGCTTTCCCACTCGGCAGCCCTTTTGGCAAATTCTTGCGGAAAGTTTTTGGCATAATGCCCAACCACATGCGACACCAATAAATCGATGGTGTCCCACCATGGTTTTTGGGTAATTAAGAACTCAAGTTTGTCTATATCCGTAGCGCGCAAGCGTTTGTTGTAATCGCAGAGCAGCGCATCGATAGCAATGTACTGGAGTTCTCTGGCTTCGTGCTGCCAGCATTCGTCGATGAAGTCCCAGCGCGCTGCATCAGAGAGGTGCGTCCAGTCTTTTTTTAAAGGCGCAAACACATTTTTTCTGGGCCCAGCCGACACCCCCAAAAATGCAAAGCGGTTTTTCATGTACGCTTCCATTGCTGGAGCGCGGTCTGCGTCTCTTATTCTTTCTAGCTCTGAGACAATTTGTTGTAACATACGCTGCTGATTAAAAAAAAATGGCAAATCATAAGCCGGGTTCTGTACCAGTTGCTGCACGCAGCTTTGGTGTCCATCATTTATCTAGCGCTGCACTCGCGCGCAGCGTCCATCGACCTACCCTCCGAGACGAGCGAGCAGCCCGTTCTGCTTGCGCAGATCCCGGTATATTTGGTCTTTCAGCTCGTAAGGTTTACCCTGCCTTTTGCATCACTGCCCAAGCGGTGAGCTCTTACCTCACCTTTTCACCTTTTCCTCAGCAAGCCGAGGTAGTTTGTTTTCTGTGGCACTTGCTGTATTGTCGCAATTCCTTGTGACAACCCTTCCCGTTAAGAAGTACGATGCTCTGTGCTGCCCGGACTTTCCTCTTTTCTAATGAAAAGCGATAGACTGATTTGCCGATGTAAAGGTATTAAAGTTTGACCAGCTTTTTGACAGCGACACCTGATGTTGCTTCAATTCGCACGGTATAGGTGCCGTTTGGCAGCGTTGAGATGTCAAAATAGCCTTGCAAAGCGGCGTTTTCATGGCGCAGCACAACGCGGCCACTTGCATCGGTTATTTCGAGCACTTCAAAAGGAGTAGCGGTCTGAAAATAACACCAATCAGTAGCCGGATTCGGATAAAAAGAGATGTCAAACGCAGGCGCAGCAAGCCCGGCATCTAGACCGAGGTACATCTCTTGGTATTCGATTGTAGGCGTTTGATTTTGACCAAAACCACCAACGGTTGCACGCACCAAACAATCTTTTTTGCCATTTGTCCACCATTCGTATTCGGTTGTTACAAAACTAGGCGGTGCGAACCATGAGCCTGTACCGAAAAAAGTTTGGTAAATGGAGTCGTTTTCAGCGATGTCGTGGCGAATGCGCAAGGCGTCGAAGGTGCCCAGAGGTGTGGTGATGCTCCCCCAGCCGTCTACAACGGAAACACGCTCGCGGTGCTGGATAAATTTGATGTCTGTCGCCGGATTGAGGTCGACGTAAGTATAACCTCTTGAGGTGTAGGTATCGTTGAATTGCAGTGGTAATTCGTAGCGCGTTTCGATGGTGTCTGACTTAAACGGCACGCCTTGCCCCTGAACGTCTATGGAATAACCAATGCTATTGATTTGAGAATTGGTTCGACGCGTGTACTGGCTCAAATTGGAGAGCTCAATGGGTAAAAATGCGGAAAACTGATCAATAGGGAGGTCGTCGGTGAGGTTGAAATAGGTGGCTTTGTAAGGCGTGGAGGCTATGGGGCCATAAGTAGCCAAAATGAGCAGCGAACCAAATCCGATTGGATTGTAATCGACCAACGTCTGACTTTGAGCGGTGAGTTGTGAGAAGTCCCAGGTGGCGTTTGGCCCTGTATTTTGAAGGTCGATATTGATGGGATTTGCCAAGCTCCAGCGAATGGTGTCGGCAGCAGTAGCGAAGTCATTGACTTGTAGGTTGATTTGCGCAAAAAATGTGCCTGTTGCGGCTAAAAAAAGGCTGAGTATGGCTGTTTTCATGAGTCGGTTTGTTGTCCAAATTTAGGTTTTTTATTCGATGGATTGGTGCTAACTTTACCACATGTCTGATTTGGTTCAAGAATTTCTGGGCACATGGGAGTCTGAGTTATTGCAACTTAGGGCAAACGACTCATTAATTGACCTTTCTGACTGCGCATTTATTGCCACCGAAACAGAACTCTGGACAGACCACCCCACTGGGCGTCAAATCTTAAGAGAATTGCGGCGCATTGAGCGGGAAAGAGGTGTACTGGCCTTGGTGCATTTCGAGGGCTCACTGACTTGGAAAAAGGGCGAAAAAAGCATCCAAACGCCTGTTTTCTTGCGGGAGTGCACCGCGATCAACTACCAATTACAAAAAATTGAGTTCGAAGAAAAAGTGTTTGTCAATCCGTTTATCAGCGTATTGCTTCAAAAAACACTGGGTTTTGATATTGAATTAAAAGACCCCGCCGCCTATCTTCAAGATTTACTAGACACCAAACTTTTTAGCCATTATTGCGATCGTTCAGGCATCGCTAACTTGCATCCGCAACGCTACGAACTGCGCAAAGAATGGGAAGCACTCCGCGCAGCGCAAAGCTACTCCCCTGCCCTGCATCAAATTATCGGCGACAACCTTACAGCTGAGCCGGCAAAACACACCACTGAGCTCAAGCCCATTTCATCCTTAGATCCGGATCAAAAAGCGGCAGTCGAAAAGGCGCAATATGCGTCTGAAGTCATTTACGGCCCTCCCGGGACCGGAAAAACTGTGGTGTTGAGCAATATCATTGGACAAGCTATCTTGAACCAACAAAATGCGCTCGTGGTGGCCGACAAGCCTGTGGCACTAGAAGTATTACTTGGTAAATTGGCCAAACAGCAACTCGACCACTGCTGTGTGTTTTTGAGCGCTAGTCAAACAACAGCCGGGTTCTATAAGCAACTTCAGGTCCAATTTGAGCGCTTGCTGCAAGCCGACGCCCATTATGAGGCGAGCGCACAACAACGACCATTCCGCGGCGCCCCCTTCTGGGAACAGCGCAAACAAATTGAACAAACAGCCGCCCTGCGTTTTGATGAAATACTTCATGTTTTTGGGGCGCCGGTCCAGTCCAGCGCAAGACCCACTAAACGCTGGCAAGCATGGCTTAGCAAGCAACAGCTCATCAGAAATTTGCAGCCCACAACACTTGCACTACTTCCATTTCTCCAAAAATATTGGCAAGAAGCCAGCAGCCAAGACCTCCATCAAGATTGGCTCAATTGGCAAAAATGGAGCACCGACTTACTAGAGAACCATCATATAACAAATAGCCCTGCACTCGACCTATTTGTGGAGCAAAGCTTGCGCTGTATTCAGTTTGAAGGCAAGCTGTATCAGACCTACAGCGAGCTGCTCGATCAAGATGTTGCGCCGCAACTCAAACGCCTTTACCAGTACCAACAACTGAGCAGCCAAGACGAACAACAACTCCAAACATTGCAGGTTTGGAAGCAACTACCCACCCTCGCCGAATGGGAGCTACTGAAAACAGCTGCAGCAGCACCGGGTTGGTTGGCCAAGCGCAAATGGAGAAAACTCGAAAACAACTGGCTGCGTTTGCCCGGCCTCGATTTACAACAACTCGACAAGCAACTCAAGAAATACTGGCAACTTCAAACCCAGCGCGCTGGCATCAAAGAAAAATTTGCCCGTTTTGGCATTCAAAACCTAGACGAAGTAATTGGTTTGCTTATTCCGCTGCTCAAGCAACACAACGCTGCGCATTGGCAATGGTATAGAAAATTGAGCCGCACGGCAATTGAGCAGCTGTGCCAGGCGCATCAGCAAGCGCATCAATTTCAACAACTCCATCAAAAGCTCTTCACGCACATAGCGCCCGAGTTCGCTGTGCTGCGCAAAACCATTCATGCCGAATTTACACAGCTCAGTTTAGATCTTCAATTGCTGCAGCAAGTCCCATTTGAACTCTGGGAAAGCCTTGCCGATTTAAAAGCGTTTGAACAAACCATGCACGCCGAATTCTGGGCCGACCTCCGCAGCTCTTACCCAGCACTTTATCAGTTCGCTGCGCAGCAAATTAGCGGGCTCATCGAGGAAGATTTACAACAAGAAGCACACAATTGGCAACAACACGCAGCAGCTATTTGCGCGGTACAGCAGATGCAATTCATGCAGTTACAAAAGTTACTGACTGACCCCATTCAAAAACTGACCAACGAGCAAAAAGAACTGCGGCTACAATTGCGCAAAGGAAAAGCTATATTAGTTAAAGAAATGGCCAAAACGCGCCAACACTTGAGCATTGCCGCCCTTTTTGAAGGCCCTGCGGCACATTGGCTTAGGGTTATCTTTCCCGTTTGGCTCTGCACGCCCACAACGTTGGCCAAAACGCTCCCCATGCAAGTTGCGCATTTTGATGTGGGTATTTTTGATGAAGCGAGTCAGTTGCCGCTCAGCCATGCCGTGGGTGCACTACAAAGAGTTCAAAAGTGCGTGGTAGCTGGTGATCCGCAACAAATGCGGCCGCAATCTTATTTTGGCCAAAGCGCAGAGGGCGTCGTGGACCTCCTGCACCAAGCAGCTTTTTACCTGCCCAGCCAGCATTTGCGCTACCATTACCGCAGTGAAGACCCTAGCCTCATTGCCTTCTCGAACCAACACTTTTATCAAAATTCTCTCATCGTTTGGCCTTCGAAGCCAGCTGCTACCAACGGTATTTTCGATCATTATTTAGAGGCCGGGCGATATGTTCAGCAGCAAAATCAAAAAGAAGCAAAAGCACTGGCCCAACAATTGCGCACACTGCTCCCTTTTGAACAAAAAATTGGGGTTGTGGCGTTTTCAGAAACGCAACTCAACTGTATTTACCAAGAATTAAGCAGCGCTGAGCAGGCCATACTCGAGACACGGATTCAAGACCGGAGCGCCTTCTTTTTGCCCTTGGAAAAGGTGCAAGGTGAAGAATGCGAGGTATTGTTGATCAGTTTTGGATTTGCTAAAAATGAAGCCGAGCAGTTTAGCCTCAAACTGGGCCCAATGGCACAGGCACAAAGCGGCAGGCGCCTGAATGTCTTGCTCACCCGAGCGCAAAAAGCCTTGCATTTTTATAGTAGCATCCGCTCCACAGACTTTCCGACCAAAAGGAGTGCGGCTACCAATAGGTTGTGGGAATGGTTTGTATTCTTAGAAAATTCACTTGCCGAGCAAACAACATACGATGCCAACGAACGCCTAGCTTCGGCGCAAGACTACCCTACTTTTCTGAATTATTATCGGGTGCTGCAGCAGCGTGAGGCCCTTCCGACTCGCGTGTAGGAACGGGATCATAACCAAAACCGCCACGCGGATGACAACTCGCAATGCGCTTTAAGCCTAAATAGGTTCCTTTGATTGGGCCCCAAGTCTGAAGGGCTTCTACCATGTAAGAAGAACAAGTTGGCGTATAGCGGCAACTCGGCGGAAAAATAGGCGAAATCACCCATTGATATATCCGAACCAAGAAAATAAGCGGGGCCGTCAAGACCTTATAAAAAAGCTGCATGGGTCAAAAATAAACAATTTCAACAGCTTGCTGTGTATACTTAGTTACTGTAACCTTTGATTCAAAATTGGTTATGCTTATTTTTAGAGAATGAACATGAACCAACTCCTCTCCCTTATTGCATATAGTACAATTTCCCTATTCGGCCTCAGTCAACCCCTAGACAACTGGGAAGCAGACAAAATCAAAGTCACACAAGCCTCTGGTGCGCAAACAATTATGCACGCCGAAGCCCTCTTTGAAGACCGCTGGGACCAACTCCCACAGGCGCAGTTCTGGAAAAAAATCATGTTGCTTTCGCCAGATTCTTGCCTGATCAACGTGGCCTCGAACCGCCAGGTCCTCGGCAAAATGTCTATCCGCGACTGGAATGCACAAACCGAAGCCGCAAAAGATATCACCCGCCAAGCCTTGCGCGACGCAAATGGTCTGCCGAGCGACACCCGCATTTATGTCACCACTGGCAAAAACGATTTTTACCGTTTCAATGAAGTGTACCCAAGCTTAGATCAGGGTGTGGCTGCTTTTGAGCGCTATGGAGTAGATCCGTGGTATGCACAATCTATTTTATTGATTGAAAGCCCGGCACTCATGCGCAAGTCCTCGACAGGCGCTTATGGTGCTTTTCAGCTCATGCCAAGTGTGGCGCGCTCCATGGGGTTGATCGTGAATAGCACCACAGATGAACGCAAAGATTTTGACCGCTCGGCCTATGGCGCAGCGCAGCTCATCAGACGCGTGTGTATCCCCGAAGCCAAGCGAATTTTAGCCCAACACAACCTTGGTTACAATGAAACAGACTTGTGGTTTCGCTTGTTTGTGCTACATGTGTATCATGCTGGAGCCATGAACGTAGCTGCTGTTGTGGATAAAATTCAGCCCACAGAAGGTTCGCAAGAACTCATCAAAGCGATGTGGCAAAACAGCGCCGCCGGATTCGGCAACAACTCGCAAAACTACACGCAACTCGCCCTCGCTGCACAACTCATTTTGCACGACATGGTGTATCAAAATTGTACGGAAATTAGTCCTTGCTCGAGTCGTTGAGCCAACAAATATGCCCTTCTCGGATGGCTAATGACGCCGGAAAATTATTCGTGTAAAGGCCTCCTGTGCCAAAACCCTGCGGAATTGTCGGGGCATAACACGCGCCAAATTGCACAATAGCGCTCAGTCCAATCGAACTTTCGAGCGCACTTGTGAGCCACCAACCGATGTTTCTTTCTTGCGCAAGTGCGATCCATTCTTTGGCCCCCGTAAACCCACCGTGTAAACTTGGCTTCAAGATGATGTATTGTGGATTAATTTGCTCGAGTAGCGCTATTTTTTGCGCAGGAGCATGCACCCCAATTAATTCTTCATCTAATGCAATTGGTACTTTGGTATCAGCACATAAATTGGACATTTCGAGGTATTGACCTGCCGCAATTGGCTGTTCTATGCTGTGCACCTCAATTTTTGCCAATTCTTGTAGTACTTCGCGAGCTTGCACTGGCGAAAAGGCCCCGTTGGCATCTACGCGTATGGTGAGTGCAGTTGCGGGTGCTTGCGCGCGGAGTTCTTGCAGCAGCGCTAATTCTTGGGGCCAATCTAGCGCGCCAATTTTAAGTTTAACGGTCTGAAAACCAGCTGCAATTTTTTCTTTGGCCTGCGCGCGCATGTCGGCAAGTGTGCCCATCCAGACCAAGCCATTGATTGGAATGACGCTTTCTTGGCGCGTAAAAGCCGTTGCAAATAAAATATTGTTTCCTTGTGCACGCATGCCCAACAACAACACCTCCAAGCCGAAGATAAAAGAGGGGAACGCGTGCCATTGTGCGATCAAATTTCGAAATGAAACTGCTTCAAAAAAATCGATTTGCGCCCACTCCAAAAGATAAGGATCAACTTCTTTTAAAAAACCAATGAGATCGGATTCATATTGTTGGTGATCTTTGTATTCTGGAGACAGACCGGGAATGATAGGGAATTCAGTTTGAACCTCAACTCCGCTGGCCATTTGATAACTATAGATCCAAGAAGGCTTGGTGTGAAGTACGCCTCGGCTGGTGCCGGCTGGCTTCTTGAAAATCAATTCGTGTAAAAATAAGTGCTCAGGCATGATGGTAGGGCTCTCCTTTGAGGATACTAAAAGCGCGGTATAATTGTTCGAGAAAAATCATGCGGACCATTTGATGCGAGAAGGTCATGCTGGACAAAGACTGCTTGAATTGGGCGCGCTCGTAAACAGCTGGGCTAAAGCCATATGCACCGCCAATTACAAAGACAAATGAACCGTTGTGCTGCAATTGTTTTTGAGCCAACCAAGTGGCAAAATCTACCGAACTGAACTGCTTGCCATTTTCATCGAGCAAGATCAAAAAGTCAGTCGGATTGATTTTGGCAAGAATTTGGGCGCCTTCTTTTTCTTTGATTTGGGTTTGGCTGAGCGCCTTCGGATTTTTGATATCGGCGATTTCTATTCTTTCAAAAGAGCAGTAATGACCAAGGCGTTGTTGGTAGCGCTGTTCGCCGACTTTGAGGTCCTCGAAAGCAGTTTTACCAACGACAAAAAACCGAATTTTCATGGGGCTATACCGCTACAACACCTTTGAGTTCTGGAGCAGCCATTTTGAGCGCTTCTTCGAGACCACCTTTGATGGTCATCTGAGACATCGAGCAATCGCTACAAGAGCCCAATAAACGGACTTGAACAATGGCATCATCGGTGATGTCGATGAGCTCCATATCGCCGCCGTCGGCATGCAAAAAGGGCCTGAGCTGATCGAGTGCCACGATTACTTTGCTGCGGAGTTCTTCTTTGTTGTTTATCATGCTTGGGTTTTGCGCGTTGCGATAATGGCGTTTAATTGAGTTTCAAAGTTACCAACTAATTCTTCAAAAGCACTTGTTGTGGGGGTATTTTGCTGAAAAACAGCGGGTCTGCCGGCATCGCCAGCTTCGCACACACCCTGAACTAAAGGAATGCTGCCCAAAAATGGCACTTGCATGCCTTGCGCTAAATTCTTGGCACCATCGCGGCCAAAAATATAGTATTTGTTGTCGGGCAATTCTGCCGGCGTAAAGTAGGCCATGTTTTCTACAATCCCGACGATTGGTACTTTAAAGGCATCGAGTCGGAACATTTGAATACCTCGGCGTGCGTCGGCTAAAGCAACTTCTTGCGGTGTACTGACAATCACGACGCCGTCTAAAGGAACGGTTTGCATCAAAGACAAGTGAATGTCGCTGGTGCCTGGAGGGAGGTCGACGAGCAAGAAATCGAGTTCGCCCCAATGCGCATCGGTAAAGAGTTGGGTGAGTGCTTTGGAAGCCATCGGGCCTCTCCAAACAACTGCGTCGTCTTGACTCGTGAAAAATCCGATCGATAAAATCTTGATACCGTTGGACTCAATTGGCGCAATGAGCGATTGCCCATTGACGTCTGTCATTTTGGGACGATCGCCAACTAAATCGAACATGGTAGGCATGGAAGGCCCGTGGATATCGGCATCTACAATTCCGACGCGGTATCCTTTTTTAGCCAAGCCACCAGCTAAATTGGCGGTAATCGTCGACTTGCCAACGCCACCCTTACCCGATGCAACGGCAATGATGTGCTTGACATCTGGCAAAATTTTTCGGCGCGCTGTACGGCTTTCTGCATCGAGTCCTTGAATGCGGCACTGTACTTGGATTTCTTGTCCGAATACGCGCTTTAAATTGAATTCTATGGCTTCTTGCATGCGTTTTCTAGCATGCAGTGCGGGGTTCGAAATTTTAACACCCACCTGAATGGTGTTGTCGTTGATTTGCAGCTCTTCAATTAAATTGAGGCTCACCAAGTCATTTTTTAGGTCGGGCTCAGTTATTTTGCCCAAAACGGCAAGTACGTCTTCTCTGTTAATGCGCATTATTTGCTTTTAATGATTGAATGGAGTGATACATGAAGTCTACAACCCTTTTGGTGTCGCCTTGTTCGCGGTTCATGATTTCGTAATAGTTTTCACGGATGCGCTTGACGCAATAAATGTAAAACCGTGCATTTTTTTGTGCGACAAACTCGCCCTTCACAATTCTTCTGTAAATCAGGATGTCTTTGGTTTGCCGCACCATTTCAATCTCGAAGAAAGGGTTTGGCTTGAGTAATTTGCGCTTGAATTCGGCAAAACGATAGGCGTAGTCGCCGTAGTCTTCAATCAAAAGAGTGAAATTGCGGCCCACACTGAGTTTCCATTTGAAGCCACCTATTTCATATGCGACATTCGGTTTCATGGAGGTGCCAATTCCGGCACTGGCATTCGGCAACATGATGCGCGCCGCTAAATCGTAGGCGCTCAAATCTAAAGCGCGGTATTGAATGTAGTCGTACGAACGCGGCTTGGACTGCTCGCAGCCGAGCACCAAAACAAATAAAAAGAAGAAACTTAGCGAACGCATGGGCACAAAGATACACTTGGTTTGTCTTTTTTTTACAATTTCGCAGTATGGAAAAACAAACTACATTTTTAGCAGGCCTCATGATCATGTTATCTATTGTATTTGGCGCCTTTGGAGCACATGCCTTGAAAGAGATACTAGCGCCCGCGCAACTAGCCACTTTTGAAGTCGGCGTGCGCTATCAAGGATTTTTATCCATGGGTGTTTTGTTCTTGTCCTTGAGCAGCCAGCGCTTTGCTTTTCCGATGAAAGGCATTTTGTGGGCCATGCTCATTGGGATGTTCTTATTTTGTTTCTCCATTTACGGATTGGTGCTCGGACGTCATTTTATTGATCCGAAGGCATTTGGTTTTTTAGGGCCAATTACACCAATTGGCGGTGCGATCAGCATCATTTCTTGGTGCGTATTTCTTTTTCGTCAGTTAAAATACGGACAACAGTAAAACTTTTTTGCGAATGATGTTTTGTTATTGGTGAATAGTTTTTACTTTTGATTAGTTTTTCATCGTTACACCGATTATTTTTTAAGCATTATGACAACACTCACCCTCGGGAGCAAGCTTCCAGCTTTTATTGGCACAGACCAAAACGGCGAATCTATCGACAGCGCATCTTACGCTGGCAAAAACCTAGTGATCTACTTTTATCCCAAAGACGACACCCCCGGCTGCACCGCACAAGCTTGTAGCATCCGCGACGGCCAAGAAGCACTGCTCGCCGCACAAGTCAATGTCATTGGTATCAGCGCAGACAGCGTTGCTGCACACTTGAAATTTGTAAATAAGTACCAACTGAATTTCCCCCTTATCTCCGACCCAGAAAAAGCTATTATCCAGCAATTCGGCGTTTGGGGTTCAAAAAAATTCATGGGCCGTGTTTACGACGGCATCCACCGCATGACTTTCATCTTTGATCAAACAAACACCTTGATTAAAGTTCTTGAAAAACCAAATACAAAAGACCACGCCAACGAAGTTTTGGCCTGTTTTCAGTAGAACGTAAATCGTTTACGTCCTTCACCTCGCAACTTTGTAAAAATTATTCACCGAGCCTCGCTCAAAACAACAAACGATATGTCTAAAGAACAAAACCTCGAAAAACTCAAAGCACTCCAACTGACCATGGAAAAGCTTGACAAAGCCTTCGGAAAAGGCGCCGTCATGAAACTCGGCGACGCCCCAGTAGAAAAAGTAGAAGTCATCCCAACCGGATCGCTCACGCTAGACCTCGCCTTAGGCATCAACGGTTATCCGAAAGGACGCGTTGTAGAAATCTACGGCCCAGAATCTTCTGGTAAAACCACACTCGCCATCCACGCCATTGCAGAAGTACAAAAACAAGGTGGCATTGCCGCGTTCATAGATGCCGAGCATGCCTTTGACCAATTCTACGCGCAAAAATTAGGCGTTGATATCGCAAACCTCTTGATTTCTCAGCCAGACAACGGCGAACAAGCCCTCGAAATCGCCGACAACCTCATCCGTTCAGGCGCTATCGACCTCATCGTTATTGACTCCGTTGCCGCACTCACGCCAAAAGCCGAAATCGAAGGCGAAATGGGCGATTCCCAAATGGGCTTGCAAGCCCGCCTCATGTCTAAGGCACTGCGCAAGCTCACAGGTTCTATCAATAAAGCCGGCTGCTGCTGTATATTCATCAACCAATTGCGCGACAAAATCGGCGTGATGTTCGGAAATCCCGAAACCACAACCGGCGGAAACGCACTCAAGTTTTATTCTTCTATCCGCCTCGATATCCGCCGAGCAGCACAGCTCAAAGACGGCGAAGATATCATCGGCAACCGCGTCAAAGTCAAAGTTGTTAAGAACAAAGTTGCGCCTCCATTTAGAAAGGCAGAGTTCGACATCATGTACGGCGAAGGCATCTCCAAAGTAGGTGAAATCATCGACCTCGGCGTAGACCTCAACATCCTCAAGAAAAGCGGTTCTTGGTTCTCTTACGGAGAAACCAAACTCGGACAAGGACGCGACGCGATCAAATCACTCATTCTAGACAACCCAGAACTCATGGAAGAACTAGAAGCAAAAATCAAAAATGCGCTCGCAACACCGACTGGTCAGACTGAAGTGTTGCAAGACTAGACCTATCGTTTGGTTGGAAGCGGCGTTCTTAGGGGCGCCGTTTTTTTTTGCAATAAAAATAAATGAAGTGCGTTTTATTTGCCTATTGCCCAGCAATTTTATAATTTCGAAACAATTAATCAATTCAAACTATGAAAACTACCCTTTCACTACTCGCCTTTTCGGCACTACTCATCGGAACAACCGCAAGCTGTAAGAAAAAAGGCTGCATGGACCAAGACGCAGTCAACTTCAATTCAGAAGCTAAAAAAGATGATGGAACTTGTAAATATGCCCCATCGATTACCGTAAATGGCAACAATCCAGAAAATATCAATGTAGGCGACACCTACACAGACGCGGGCGCTACAGCCACTAACAAAGATGGCTCCGCAGTTACCGTTAGCACCAACAGCCAAGTAGATGCCAGTACAAAAGGCACTTATCTCGTCACCTATACCGCCACCAACGAAAACGGCACCACTACAGCAACACGCACCGTGAACGTCAACATCGGCCAAGACAACTGGTTGGTCACTTGGGCTGTTACAAGCGATTGCGGCAATTCACTTCCTTTAGCTGCTGCTCCTGTGTTTACAGCAGGTGCGGGCGCCAATGAATTGATCATTGACAACATGTTCAATATTTTTGGCGGAACAGCGAACGCGACTATCAACGGTAACAACATCAATATCCCAACTCAAACCATCGATGTCACACTCGGTCAGGTAACATTTTCAGGCGTTGGCAGCATCAACAACCAAGCCAACACCATCACCATTACCTACACCTATGACAACACCATTCCAATTATTGGCGGAAGCGGCACTTGTGTAGCCACCTACACCAAACAATAAACTTCCTTTCAACCAATACAAAAGGCTCGGTTCACACCGGGCCTTTTTTGTATCCTGAGTTACAATCCAATCATTAAACTTGAATTAACTTTGCCCCATGGGAAAATTCAAAGAAATCATCAGCGCGCCAACACCAACTTTAGTTGATTTTTTTGCCACTTGGTGTGGCCCTTGCAAAACGATGTCGCCCGTACTAGACGAACTCAAGAAAGTATACGGGGAAAAACTACGCATCATCAAAATAGACGTCGACAAAAATCCGGCTATTGCCGATCAATTTAAAATACGCGGCGTGCCTACACTCATGCTTTTTAAAGACAGCAAAATGCTATGGCGTGAAAGCGGTGCCTTCCCACTTTCCACGCTCAAACAAAAAATCGGCGGCTTTTTATAAGCGCTTCACATTCGCGTGATCAAAACGTAACCCTTCTTTTTTATTTCCGTATTTGCTTTCCTAGGCGAAATCAGCTACTTTTGCCAGCTAATTAATATTTTACAAATTAACAGATCAGTATGGAATCAATGATGATTTATGTGCCAATAGTAATGGCAATTATCGGATTACTATTTATGGCAATGAAGCGCTCTTGGGTATTGAAGCAAGACGCAGGTGATGGAAAAATGAAAGAAATTTC
>JBEEKN010000039.1:0-25992 GCA_041168605.1 Bacteroidota bacterium
TACCGCGAGCAAGGTTTGCGTACCACCAAGCACATCACACTCGACGAAATTGGACGCCGTTTGGCTATCGGGGACTTCAAAGAACTCAACATCATCGTTAAAGGTGATGTCGACGGTTCTATCGAAGCACTTTCCGATTCCTTACTCAACTTGTCTACTGAAGAAATTCAGATCAATATCGTTCTCAAAGGAGTGGGTGCCATTACCGAGGCCGATGTCAACTTGGCATCAGCATCAGACGCCATCATTGTTGGCTTCCAGGTTCGTCCGACGTTATCGGCGCGTAAATTGGCCGAAATCGAGCAAATCGATATCCGCATGTACTCCATTATCTACAAGGCTATTGAAGAGATCAAAGCCGCAATGGAAGGCATGTTGTCACCAGACATCGAAGAGAAAGTACTTGGTTCTGCCGAAGTACGCGAAACCTTCGATATCACCAAAGTTGGTACCATTGCAGGTTGTTATGTCCTCGACGGCATCATCAAGCGCAGCTCCAAAATTCGCCTCATCCGCGATGGCATTGTGGTGCATTCAGGCAGCTTAGGCTCTCTCAAGCGCTTCAAAGACGATGTCAAGGAAGTCAAAAACAACTATGAGTGTGGTCTGAACATCGATAAGTTCAACGATATCAAAATTGGAGATATCATTGAAGCTTATGAAGAAGTAGAAGTGGCAAGAAAATTATAAACCCCAAGTGCAAAGCTTATTTTCATTAGTTTTGTAAGACAAAAAAATAGAAATTATGGGCAAATTCGGACCAACTGAAATCCTTCTCATCCTTGCAATTGTTGTGCTATTTTTTGGCGGCAAAAAAATCCCTGAACTCATGAAAGGTTTGGGCAAAGGGGTGAAGGAGTTCAAAGACGCTTCTAAAGGCGAAAACACCACTGCAGAAACTTCTACTGAAATTTCTAAAGAAGAAAAATAACTGCATGTACCGTACAATCGCAGAGATTCAGAACGCCTTGCATTCTGGAAAAACGGCATTGGACCTCGTTGAGGAGCACCTCGTCCGTATAGAAGCGCATGCGCATCTCAATGCTTTTCTCGAAGTATTTACCGACTCAGCGCGTGCGCAAGCACAGTTAGTCGATCAAAAAATTCAAGCCGGCACAGCAGGTCAGTTGGCAGGTGTCATTATTGGCATCAAAGACAACATCTGCTACAAAGACCACAAAGTAAGTGCAGCATCAAAAATCCTTGAGGGCTTCGAGTCTATTTATACCTCAACCGTTTTACAACGCCTCATCGACCAAGACGCTATTGTCATTGGCCGCCTCAACTGCGACGAATTCGCAATGGGTAGTTCCAATGAAAATTCCGCTTTTGGCCCAGTTCACAACAACTGGAAACCCAACTACGTACCCGGCGGATCCTCCGGCGGCAGCGCTGTTGCGGTTTCTGCCCATTTGTGTACGGCCACATTAGGTTCTGACACAGGTGGTTCTGTCCGCCAACCAGCGTCCTGGACCGGTACATACGGCATCAAGCCTACTTATGGCCGACTGAGCCGCTATGGCCTAATTGCCTACGCTTCTTCTTTTGATCAAATTGGATTTTTTACCAATAGTTTAGCTGACACACAACTTTTGCTGGCGCTCACCGCAGGGCAAGATCCCTACGATGCAACCAGCTCTAGTTTGCACAACGAAGTCCGCACAAATTTACCTGAAAAACTAAAGATTGGTGTTTTGGCCGAATGCCTGCATCATCCTGGTTTGGATGCCGAAATCAAAGCAAAATTACTACAAACGCTTGCAGACTTACGTGCAAAAGGACACGAAATCATCGAGGTGAGTTTTCCTTTCCTCGATTACATGGTGCCTACCTATTATGTGCTCACAACTGCAGAAGCCTCTTCCAACTTATCGCGCTTTGATGGCGTGCACTACGGTTACAGAAGTGCGGACGCAAAAGGCGTAGAGCAAACTTACGTGAAGTCGCGCAGCGAAGGCTTTGGCCCCGAGGTGCAACGTCGCATCATGACCGGCACCTTCGTGCTCTCACACGGCTACTACGACGCCTATTACACCAAAGGCCAGCAGGTGCGCCGTGTCCTCAAAGACCGTACTTCAGCGCTCTTGAACGAATGCGATGTACTCTTATTGCCTACAACGCCCACTACAGCTTTTGAGATGAACGCCGTCAAAGATCCAATTCAGATGTACTTGCAAGATATTTTCACGGTACACGCCAACCTTACTGGCAATCCAGCGATCAGCTTGCCCTTTGGTGTACACAGCAATGGCTTGCCTTATGGCATTCAGTTAATGGCCCGTGATTTTGAAGAAGATTTACTTTTTCATGCTGCCCAAAAAACACAAGAGGTCCTATGATGAAATGGCTGAGCTTTTTGTTGCTATTCAGCTTGTCTTCATCTGTTTTTGGACAAAAACCAGCGCATTTAGTGCGTCCTTCTGATTCACTCGACCCAGATCCATTTGTCAATACCGTACAGCAGAGCCTTCAATTGTTTTTTACGGAATACGCCAATTCCAATAATTACGATTCGATCATCACCGCCCTCAACTACACACCCGGTCAAATTCCAATTTTTTCTGATTCTGTAATTTGCGCCCGCTTGTCCAAAATGAACGAGCTCACGCCTTTTCAGCTCGACTGCAATGCAGCCACACTCTCGACCATCAAATTTTTTGCAGCCCAACGTCGTGGTTTTATTCGCGTAGCACTCGGCCGCTCAGCGCTGTATTTTGATCTTTTTGAGGAAAAACTCACAGAATATGGCTTGCCATTAGAGCTTCGTTTTTTATCTGTCATTGAAAGTGGTTTGCGTCCGCAAGTCAAATCGAGAGCAGGTGCCCTGGGCTTGTGGCAGTTCATGTACAAAACTGGACTTTATTTTGGTTTGGAGGAAAACTCCTATATAGACGAACGCATGGACCCCGAAAAAGCCACCGATGCTGCTTGCCGTTACCTCAAGCAACTCTACGGCATCTACGGCGACTGGAATTTAGCGCTCGCAGCCTACAACGCAGGCCCAGGTAATGTCAACCATGCTATTCGCAAGTCGGGCGGCAAAAAAACTTATTGGGAGGTGCGCCCATTTTTACCTGCAGAAACCCAAGGTTACGTGCCCAACTTTATTGCGGCTGCCTACATGATGACCTACCATGCCGAATACAACATCATTCCGATGGAGGCTAAAATACACAATGCACAACTCGACACCATGTGCGTCAGGAGTGGTGTGCACATGCAAACTATTGCCCAACTGGTTGGTTGGGAACTCACCGAAATTCAGAGTCTCAATCCTGTTTACAAGACCACCTACATTCCAAAAATGACACCCGCTCGTTGCGTCACGGGCCCAATGGATAAAATTGGCTTGTTGGTGAGTTACGAAGATTCACTTTATTTGCTAGAAGAAGCAATTTATCATCCCAAACCAATTGCAGTTGCCCCACCTATTGCGCCTTTAGACAGCACACAAAGAGATTCAACAGGTGTGGTTTTACCTCCGGCGGATACGCTTCAGGCCACAACACCGCCTACCGCCAACCTTTTATATCACAAAGTGAAAAGTGGCGAAAACTTGCGACAAATCGCAGTGCGCTACAACGTGTCTATCGAACAACTCATGGAGTGGAATGCGCTGCGCACCACCAATATTTATGTTGGGCAGAAGTTAACTATCTACACCAATCAAACGCAGGTTCAAGCAACGCCAACGCCTGCGCCAACAACACCAACGCCTGCTCCTCCCGTCAAAAAGTATTACACAGTTCGCGCCGGCGATACCTTCGGAAAAATTGCCCAGCGCAACAACCTAACACAAGCCCAATTGCAACGCCTCAATCCAGGCGTCAAGGTGAACAGCATCGACATCGGGCAGCGCATTCGCATCAAATAACTTGCGATGAAACTTTCAGGCGTCATCATCACCTACAACGAAGCCCGAAATATTGGTCGGTGTTTGGCCTCTCTTCAAGAGGTCTGCGATGAAATCCTCGTCCTGGACTCCTTTTCTACAGACGCTACAGCCCAAATTTGCGCCTCATTTGGTGTGCGTTTTGAGCAAAATTCATTTGAAGGACATATCCAGCAAAAAAACGAAGCCTTGCGCCGCGCCTTACATCCTTGGGTCTTGTCCTTAGATGCAGATGAAGCTTTAACTCCTGAGTTACAAGCCGCAATTCTAGAAGTCAAAGCGCAGTCACCACAAAAAGGTGGTTTTAAGATGAACCGCCTCACGAATTATTGTGGAAAGTGGATCCATCATAGTGGCTGGTATCCAGACACCAAGTTGCGCCTGGCCTCCAAAGCAGATGTCATTTGGGGAGGAATCAATCCGCACGACCAACTCTTACCTAATACTGGCCTTCAGGTTGGGCATTTGCAGGGAGACCTCCTACACTATTCGTATTATACCAAAGCAGATCATTTCAAACAAATCGACTACTTTTCTAAAATTGCAGCCAACGAATTGTTTGAGCGAAATGTGCGCTGTAGTTTGGCGAAACTATACCTGAAAGTATTGGCCCAATTCCTGAAATCTTATTTGGTCAAGAAAGGCTTTTTAGATGGCAAAGCAGGTTGGCTTATTGCTGTGCGCAGTGCTTATGCGACGCAGCAAAAATATACACTTCTCAGACAACGCTGGAGCCATGCCTGAAGCCAAGAAAATACTGATTTCAAGAACAGATGCCATTGGCGATGTCTGCCTCACACTTCCGGTCTGCGAGGCTCTTAAAGCGGCGCATCCTCAGGCTGAACTGACTTATCTTTGCCGCAGTTATACCCGCGCGGCAGTGGCGTGTTTTGAGCCCATTGATCAGGTTTTACTCCTCGATGAGCTCCATCAACTCGACGATCAAGCACGCAACAAAGTGCTCGGACAGTACGATGTCGTGCTGCACCTTTTTCCAAATAAGGTAGTCGCCAAATGGTGCAAACAAGCCCGTATTCCACTGCGCATTGGCACCGCGCATCGTTTCTTTCATCTTTTCACGTGCAATAGCCGTCCGCGTTTCTCGCGCAAGCGCTCAGAACTACATGAGTCTCAGCTGAATTTCAAGTTATTGGCTCCGCTGGGCCTCACACGAGTACCATCCATAGCAGAACTGAACGCCACATTACACTTTAAGGCGCCCCAATTGCCTTCAGCCCTCGCTGCGCGAGATTGGAGTCAAGTAGTGCTTTTGCATCCAAAGTCAAATGGAAGCGGGGTAGAGTATCCGCTTGAACGCTTTATTGAGTTGGCTTTAGTTTTAACTGCAAAAGGATACCGAGTTTATTTTACCGGAACAGAAGCCGAAGGCCAGCTTTTCAGAGCGCAACTTGCGCAGCACCCAGAGCTCATTGATGTCAGTGGCCAATGGGACTTAACTACGTTTATTGGCGTGATTTCAAAAGCTAAGGCGCTGGTGGCTTGTTCTACCGGGCCGTATCATTTGGCAGGATTGTCTGGGATCAGAGCCGTTGGGTTGTTTGCCAGTCGCAAACCGATTCATCCAGGGCGCTGGGCTGCTTTAGGCAAAGGGGCAAGCGCCCTCGTTTTTGACCCGAATTGTCAGCGTTGCGCTGAGGGCCGAGCTTGCACGTGTGTCGCCGAAATTTCAATAGATCACATCGCCGATGCCCTTGAAAAATAGTTTGTTCAGAAATATATTGTTGGCGCTATTTGTGGCCATATATTGTATGGGTTTGTTTGCCTACAGCAAGGGCCCTGCTGCCCTGACCTCCAATCAAGTGTTGCAAGCGATCGCGAATGGTTTGCTCATCGGACAAGTTTATTTTTGGATGCAATCTACTGCTTACAAGCGTTTGCAAGTAGCAGTTGGATTACTGAGCGCCATCTTTTACCTCGTGGCGCATCAGGCCGTACTGCCTTACGTTTGGTTTTGGGTGTTGTTGCTGCTCCAAGTTTTGTTAACGGCGCAATATGAAAGGGGACTCAAATGGCGACAGATTCCTTTTCTAAAGAACATCCTGATCCCAGTAATGTGGTTTGTACAATTGAATTTGATTGCGGGTTTATCGGGCAATTGGCACCTGCTGTTCCTCCCATTTTTTCTTTTTTACCTGGCCTTGAGCATACAGGCGGATATCGAAGATATCGAAGCAGACCAAGGAAAAATCAAAACCTTGGCGGGTCTTTTGGGTAAGGATAGCGCAGCTTATGTCGTCTTGTTTTTACTGACTATGTTTTGCTTTTTGCTGGGTTTACCTTGGGTATGGATCATGCTCGCGTTATTAGTGGTGCGCCGAGAACTGCGCTTGCCAAAGGGTTCTTATGATGCTTTGCTTTTGGCACTTGGCTGTTACTTTCTATTGCAATAAGCCCAAGCTTTGTATCTTTGTGCTTTCTATAAGCAAACATGGACTACACTTTCAACGCAATCGAAGCCAAATGGCGCCAAATTTGGCAAGAGCGCAAAACATATCAAGTAACAGAAGATCCTTCTAAGCCAAAATTTTACGTTTTGGACATGTTTCCGTATCCGTCAGGAGCGGGATTGCATGTTGGGCATCCGCTGGGTTATATCGCTTCTGATATCTTTGCGCGCTACAAGCGTTTGAAAGGCTTTAATGTTTTGCACCCAATGGGTTACGACTCCTTTGGTTTGCCTGCAGAACAATACGCTATTCAGACCGGGCAACACCCTGCCATTACGACCAAAGAAAATATTGCGCGCTACCGCCAGCAGCTAGACCTCATGGGCTTTAGTTTTGACTGGGACCGCGAAGTCCGCACCTCTGATCCATCTTATTACAAATGGACGCAATGGATCTTTAAGCAACTCTTCAACGCCTATTACGACCTCACCCTAGACAAAGCTGCACCCATTTCTTCACTTATTGAAACATTTGAGAAAGAGGGGAATAGCCAAGTACAGGCCGTTCACGAATGCGACCAACATTTTGATGCCCCAACTTGGGCAGCGTTTTCACCCGCTGAAAAAGAAGCGGTCTTGCAGCAATACCGCATGGCTTATTTGGCCGAAAGTTGGGTCAATTGGTGCCCGGCTTTAGGAACTGTTTTGGCAAACGACGAAATCGTCAATGGCGTGTCTGAACGCGGCGGCCATTCGGTAGAGCAAAAGCGCATGATGCAGTGGTCTATGCGCATCAAAGCCTATGCAGAGCGCTTGCTTCAAGGTTTAGATCAAATTGACTGGACAGACGCGCTCAAAGAACAACAGCGCAACTGGATTGGCAAATCCAAGGGTTCAAGTGTGCATTTTGAAGTCAAAGACAGCGCGCTGCAAATAGAAGTATTTACCACGCGCCCCGACACCATTTTTGGCGTGAGTTTCATGGTTTTGGCACCAGAACATCCTTACGTGGATCAAATCTGTACGCCAGCTCAAAAAGAAGAAATTGCCGCCTACAAACAACAAGCGGCCCTCAAAACCGAACGCGATCGCCAGGCTGATGTCAAAAACATTACCGGCGCATTTACCGGCGCATATGCACTGCATCCGTTCACGGACCAAGCAATACCGATCTGGATTGGCGATTACGTATTGGCGTCTTACGGCACAGGCGCCGTGATGGCGGTACCTTGCGGTGACCAACGCGACTACGACTTCGCCAAGTATTTCAACTTACCTATTCCATCCATTTTTGCCGACCAAGACATTAGCGAAGCGGCCTACACCGAAAAAGACGCCGTCATTGCCAACTCCGACTTCCTGAACGGCCTAGAGACCAAAGCAGCAATGGAAAGCGCCATAGCAGCCATTGAGCAAAAGGGCATTGGCCAAGGCAAGACCAATTACCGCCTACGCGACGCCGTATTTTCGCGTCAGCGCTATTGGGGCGAGCCTTTCCCGGTGTATTACCAAGATGGGCTGCCACAACTCGTAGACGACGCGCTCTTGCCCGTCATGCTGCCAGACGTAGATGCTTATTTACCAACCGAAGACGGCGAACCACCATTAGCAAGAGCGGCCAAAGAGGCGTGGTCTTGTCAGTTAGGTGAGCGCATGGAGTACAACACCATGCCAGGTTGGGCTGGAAGCTCTTGGTATTTTCTACGCTACATGGATCCGCACAACCAAGAAACTTTTGCCGACCCAGAAAAGTTGGCTTACTGGAACCAAGTCGATTTATATATTGGTGGCTCTGAGCACGCAACTGGTCACTTATTGTATGCCCGCTTCTGGACCAAAGTTCTATACGATCTCGGTTTTCTTCAATTTGACGAACCTTTTGCCAAACTGATCAACCAAGGTATGATCTTAGGCAAATCGGCTATTGCTTACATGGGCCCCGATCAAAAAATGTATTCCTTCGACATGTTGCCAGCTGAAAAAGAAGGCTTTAGAGAGGTGCGCATTTTGATCGACCTGCTCAACGACGACGAAAGCATTCAGCTAGATGCGCTCAAAGCATGGCAACCGCAATATGCCCAACAGGAATTTGTCTGCAATGCAGATGGCAAGGTTTTGGTCAAAAGAGAAGTGGACAAAATGTCTAAGCGTTGGTACAATGTAGTGACGCCAGATGACCTTTGCGAGAAATACGGCGCCGACACCCTGCGCATGTACGAAATGTTCTTAGGTCCGCTCGAGCAAAGCAAACCTTGGGATACCAAAGGCATTACTGGTGTGCATGGCTTTCTCAAAAAATATTGGCGCTTGTTTCACCAAAACGGTCATTTTGAAGTTTCAGACGCCCAGCCCGACCCTGCTGCACTTAAAACGCTACACAAAACCATCAAAAAACTCACCGACGACCTCGAGCGTTTCTCTTTCAACACAGGTGTGTCGAGTTTCATGATTTGCGTCAATGAACTCACGGAGCAAAAGTGCAATAACCGCCACATTCTTGAACAACTCACCATTTTGATGGCACCTTATGCCCCGCATATTTGCGAAGAAATTTGGGCCCAATTACAACCGTTGTCGCCAAGTATTTTTACTGCGGAGTATCCAATTTTTGAACCGAGTTACTTGACTGAATCTACTTTTGACTACCCGGTTTCTTTCAATGGCAAAATGCGCTACAAAGCCACGCTAGAGCTCTCGCTGACCAGTGATGAGGTCAAAGACCTTATTTTGGCCAAGCCAGAAACACAAAAATGGTTGGAGGGCAAAACACCCAAAAAGGTGATTGTGGTGCACGGCAAGATTGTGAATATCGTGCTTTAAGCGAGAAAGAATTAATTATTCGAAAAGGGAGAGCAGGCTCGCAGAATTCTTGACTTCAGTAATGAGGTCTTTGAGCGCTGCAGAATGCGTATGTATTTGCGCACCTCCAGCGATATATCGCACTTCAGGAGCGTCGTTGTGTAGTTGCTTGAAATACCCCACAATAAAATGCTGGTCAACGGCCGTGAGCCAGCTGCTCAATACAACCGTAGGCTTGAGTCTTTGGATACAATCCACTAATGAATCATAAGGTAAGCTTTGGCCTAGATAATAGGTGTAGTGGCCTTTTGCTCTCAATAAATACTGATAAAAGAGCAAGCCGATTTCATGCCAGTCGTGTTCGGGTAAAAAGAGCAGCACGCTTTCTTTAGACTTGGGTGGAATCGGTAACTTGTCAATTTCAGTAATGACTTTCTGGCGGATGAGGTTCGAGATAAAGTGCTCCTGCGCCGCAGAAATGCTATTGACCAACCACATCACGCCAATGCGGTCTAAAAACGGGATGAGGTTTTCGGCAAAAGTAGCCTCTAAACCTTTGTTTTTGATGAGGTCGTTAAGGGTGTTGCGAAAAAGTTGTTCGTCGAGTTCGAGGAGGGCCAAAATGAGCTTTTCCTCGGCGTTGTCTATGGAAGAATTGAGTCGGATTTCGGAAACCATGTGGTGGATAGCGGTGGTGCCCATGGTGGCGATTTTCGAAATTTTGAGTCCTTTTTTGTTCAACATACTGACGTTGAGTAAAAACGACAAATCGGCATCGGTATAGGTACGGATTTTGGTATCGGTTCGCTCTGGAATCAGCATGCCGTAGCGCTTTTCCCATATGCGAATGGTGTGGGCTTTGATGCCCGTCAGTATTTCGATATCCTTGATTTTATATTCTGCCATCTTCTGTGTAGTCAAACCCTAACAACCTTCAAGATAGATTGTTCGCAATGCCGCAAAAATAAAAGTTTAAAGTGTAACTTTGCAAGATGCAAATCAAAAGCGCAGAATTCACCATTTCCAATACCGAAGTAAGCAAGTGTCCGCTAGACGGCAAGCCTGAGTTCGCTTTTATTGGCAGATCAAACGTAGGCAAGTCGTCGTTAATCAATATGTTAACTTCCAGAAAAGGTCTCGCCAAAACATCCGGTACACCCGGCAAAACCCAGCTCATCAATCACTTCATCATCAACGACCACTGGTACATCGTCGATTTACCAGGTTATGGCTATGCAAAAGTAAGCCGCACCCAACGCAGTTCGTTTGAGCGCTTCATTGCCGACTACCTGACCAAGCGCGAAACCCTCTACAATATTTTTGTCTTGCTAGATGCGCGCTTAGAACCGCAAAAAATCGACCTCGAATTCATGAACTGGTGTGGCCAAAAAGGCTTACCATTTTCGATGGTCTTCACGAAAATCGACAAATTATCGAGCTCGGCACTGCAAAAAAACTTGGCCAAATACAAAAAAGAAATGCTCAAAGTTTGGGCAGAATTGCCACCGGTTTTCACTACATCAGCCGAGTCAGGATTCGGAAAAGAACCGCTGCTCAATTACATTGAGCAAATTTTGGCCTAAACGACTGAACACCCGCTTGAATTTTCCTTGCGAATTCCTTACTTTTGCCCAAAAGTATACGCATTATGGGAAGAGCATTTGAATACCGCAGAGCAGCCAAAGAAAAACGCTGGGACAAAATGTCCAAAATGTTTCCAAAATTAGGCAAGGCCATCACCATGGCAGCTAAAGAAGGCGGCATGGACCCATCCACCAACGCCAAGTTGCGCACCGCTATTCAAAATGCGAAATCTGAAAACATGCCCAAAGACAATATCGAGTCTGCGATCAAGCGCGCAGCTCAAAAAGATATTGCCTCTTTTACAGAAGTCAATTACGAAGGGAAAGGCCCCCACGGCGTCTTGGTTTACGTAGAGTGCGCCACAGACAACCCAACGCGTACCGTTGCCAATGTCAAGTCTTACTTTAACAAAGCGGGCGGCGCGGTGGTACCAAATGGTTCTATGGAATTTATGTTCTCGCGCAAAAGTATTTTTGAAATCGCCAAAACACCGGAACTCGACCCAGAAATGCTCGAGTTAGACCTCATCGATGCAGGTTGCGAGCAAATTGAAGTCGAAGACGAAATCATTGTAGTTTACGGAGACTACACAGCTTTTGGCACACTCGCCAAGGCACTCGAAGACATGCAAATTGAAGTTCAGAAATCGAGCCTCAAGCGCATCCCAACAAGCCCCGTCGATTTCTCAGAAGAACAACTCGTCGACATCGAAAAAATGCTCGATAAAATTGAAGACGACGACGATATCCAACAGGTCTTTACCAATATTGCATAAGCTACACACTAAAAACGCAAAATTTGCGTTATAACGCCTTTAATTGTCCATGCGTAAAAGTCTACAATTTTTCCTGACACTGCTTTTGCTCTTCTTGTCATGGGCTTGTTCGACTGAAAACAATACGCCACTCAATCGCTTTTATCACCAAACCACCGCTAAGTACAACGGCCATTTCAACGCCAAAGAACTCCTGCGCGTCTCCCTGAAAACCTACCAAGACGCGAGAAAAGAAGATTTCTACGCGTTGTTGCCTGTTTTTCCGGTACCTACAGAAAAAGAGGTCAAAGGGATGCTTCCGGCCATAGACACCGCAGTTGTTAAATGCGCCAAAGTGATCCTCAATCACAGCATGCCGACCGCCGAAAACATGTTCTACAAAACGGTAGAATACAATAAATGGATCGACGAAAACTGGCTCACAGTTGGCGAGGCTTATTTTTACCGCCGCGACTACCAAAAAGCTTTGGATAATTTTCAGTTTGTCAAGCGTTTCTTTGACAAAGACCAGAGCGCTTATATTGCCAGCCTCTGGATTGCCCGCATTTACATCGAGCAACGCAAATACGCCGACGCCAAACTCATTTTGGATGCGCTCAACGAACGCGCCGAAATCCAAAACGACAAGCAATTAACAGACTACATTCCTTTCTTGCGCAAGAAAAACCCGGAAGCAGGCCCGCAAATGTCTAAGCAATTGCAATTCGAGATCCACCGCGCCTATGCCGACCTGGCATTGCGCCGCCGCGAATACGACCTCGCTATTGAAGGCCTAGAACTCGCTATTGCCAAGTGCTCAAATGCCAAAGAAAAAGCGCGCTTGCACTATATTCTGGCTCAAGTCAATCAACAACAAAACAAATTGCCAGAAGCGGCATTTCATTTCGGTAAGGCCTACAAAGCAGCAGCAGCCTCAGACATCGCCTTCAATGCCCGCCTCAACCGCGCCATTGTAAGCGGAGACGAGCGCCTCATGGGCGACCTCCAAAAAATGCTGCGCGATGCCAAGAACGCTACTTTTAAAGACCAAATTTACTACGCCATGGCATTAATGGAGATCAACAAGGGCAATAAGCCACTTGCCAAATCTCATCTTACTTCAGCGGCGTTTTATTCCAACAACAACAAACGCCAACGCGCACAGGCCTACGAAAAACTCGGAGATCTCTCCTTTCAAGAAAAAAACTTCGTCTACGCCCAGAAATATTACGATTCAAGTTCGCGCTTCATTACCGAAGATTACCCCAACGGCGAGCAAATCAAGAGCAAAGCCACCAAACTAGCCGACTTAGTCAAGGCCATAGAAAGCGCGCAATTCGAAGATTCCGTTCAAAAAATTGCCGCCCTCTCCGAAAAAGACCGCGAAGACTTCCTCAAAGAAACCCTCAAACAAATCAAACGCGACGAACAACGCCGCAAAGAACTCGAGGCAGCCAAACTCCTCGCCTTGCAGCAGAGCCAACCCACCAATACGAATGCCAACGCCAACAAATTCATTTTCAACAACCCCAAACTCCGCGAAGAAGGCTTCAATGAGTTCCGCAAAAATTGGGGTCAGCGAGACAACACCGACGACTGGCGCCGCAGCGAGCGCATTGTTTTGAATGCCAACATCGATGTTCAAGGTCAGGACAGCTCACAAGCCCAAAACACCCCTTCTCAAAAAGATTCCCTCTCGGTAGAAAGCCTGCTCAAAGACATTCCACTGACCGCAGAGGCGCTGAAAGCCTCGCAAGAACGCCTTTTGGAGGCGCTCTACACTTCTGGTGTGCTCTACAAAGAAATCCTCAATGAAACCGAACTTGCCGCCGCGCAATTCTTGGCCATTCTCGATAAAAATCTGGATCACCCCACCGATCTTTCTGCGGCTTTTCAGCTCTTTAAGATCTATGAAAACTCCACAGATGCCGACAAATACCGCCAGTACATCCTCAAGAAGTACCCAAGTTCAGATGCGGCCAAGTATTTCAAAGATCCCGATTTCTATGTCAAGCAAAAACTAAGCGCGCAAAAAGACCAAGAAGCTTACCTCGCGCTCGTCCAGAAATACGACCAAGCTTACTATGCACAAGTGCAAGCGGCTACTCAAACCGTCATTGACAACGACCCATCCAATGCCTACCGCGCAGAGTACTTATTGCTCAACGCCTTGGCAATTGGCCAGCAAGCCACAGACAAACAAGTTCTTGTTCCGCTCTTGCAGCGCATTATCGATGAAAAACCGAAGTCTGATCAAGCGGCTCGTGCCAAAGAAATGTTAGAGATCCTCAAAAAAGGATATTCCAAGTTTGACATCAATGCACCGACCAAAGAAAAGTCTATTTTCACCTATACGCCAAACGTCACCCAGTTTGTGATCGTTCTGCTCGACGAAGACGAAGAAGCCGATGACGTACGCACCACTGTAGCTAATTTCTCAACCAAAGCTTTCAAAACTTCGAAAGTAAAAGTAACGGTCAAGACGACCCTCGACGAAAAGAATTTCATCCTTATTTCGGATTTCCCAACGAGCAAAATTGCCTGGGATTACCTGAATGCCTATAAGGCCGGAGCGGAGTATCTCGATGACTATCAAAACAATAAAATTTTCATTATCAATCAAGAAAATTTGAAAAAGTTGATAGAAACGTCGAAATTTGATGAATATAAAGGATTTTTCATCGATAATTACTAAGCTTTATGCTAAGAAAAGACAGTTTCCGAGGTGCACAAACACCTGATACCACCGACCGCAGCACCCGCATTATTGCCGGTACAGAAATCAGTGGTGACCTCACCTCAGATGCCAACATCTTGCTCGAAGGGCAAGTCAATGGCAACGTTTCATGTGCGGGTCGCGTCATTATCGGCACCTCAGGCAAAATCAATGGCAACCTTGTTTGTGCAAATGCAGAAATAGAAGGCGCCATGGAAGGCCAATTAATGGTAGAGAACCTCTTGGTCTTGCGCGAAACAGCGCGCATCAAGGGCGATATCCAAACCATGAAACTCCATATAGAAGAAGGTGCTTTCTTTGAAGGTGCTTGCGTCATGCGCGCGGGTGTCAGCACGCAAAAACTAGATATGGAGGCGGCTTTTAATGACTGAAAAAAGTAGTTCCAACAACCCTTATCTCAAACTTACTTCGGCTGCTTTTCAGATGGCCGCCGTCATCGGAGGCTTCACTTGGTTAGGCACTTGGCTCGATCAAAAGTTTCATGCCGGCAGTCTCTTTACCGTGATCTTAGCGCTATTTGGTGTGGGCATTGGTTTGTATCTGATTATTAAAGAAGTGAATGCGCTCAATCGTGAAAACTAACTCCAAAAAACAAATCACTCCTTGGTCTTATTTGGCCACTTTATTGGCTGTTCATGTGGTCTTTTTGATTCTTGCACTTGTCAGTGTATTTGACTTGCCATTGAAACAACTTTTGAGCATTCAACTTACCTCTTTGCTCTTAATTTTGATTTCTGCCGGTATCCTATTCATCAAAAATAACGGCGATGCTGCAGCTCAAACTTTTCGCTTTTTGATCATTAGCGTGACCCAATTACTGGGTTATCTATCGGCTAGTTTGGCGCTGATTTATACCGATCAAAGTGTAGAGCTGGTGTTGTACTTGTTGGGGCTATCGCTGAGCGTGCTCATTTTGCAGACAAGTTATTTGGTGAGGCGCCTAAAATGAGCGCATGAAACTTAATAAGAGTTGAGCGAGCGGTTCAAACGCAGCATAACTCAATTCTTCAGCAGTATCGGCGATATCGTGGTAGTGCTTATTTGGCCCCATGGTGTAAACAAAAAATGCGGGCACACCACTTTCAGTAAAGAAATAATGATCAGAATTGGCAGCTGGCCCTCTTGATTTTACTTGAGTGAGGTAAGTGCCCTCTGTATTGAGTTCCTGCAATCTGTCAAACTCCGATTTAAACAAGGTGGCATTCACCACGGTAATGCCTTCTTCGCCACTCCCCATGATATCTGTATTGAGTAAGAAGCGAATTTGTTTGAGCTCAAATAAGGGGTGTTCTACAAAATAATGCGAGCCTACTAATCCTGCTTCTTCGGCGCCAAAAGCAATGAAAACATAATTGAAGTTGGGGTCGCGCTTCAAGCTGAGTTGTTGCGCCATAAATAATAACATACCCACGCCAGATGCGTTGTCATTAGCTCCTGGAAAGTAGGTGTCTTTTCCCATTTTACCGAGGTGGTCGTAATGCGCTGTAACCACTAAATAGGGTTTTTGCTTTGCTTTTTGTGCAGCGGGCAGATAGCCAATGACATTACTCGAAGTAAATTTTGGTTCAAATAAAGTGGTTAGGTGAATGAAAGCACTTTGTGGTTTGCTGGCAAAGGCAGTAGTTACTACTTGGAAAGCAGGGTAGGGCTTTGCCTCTTGACTGACCGACCAAGTGAGTTTGTTTGTGGTGAGTTCAGTAGTTGCTGCAAATTGTTGGAGTTCTTGAAGGCGGGCTTGCAGTACTTTGTTGGTGTCTCCGCCAAAACCTGTAGTCTGAACTACCAGCATGCGGTCTTTTGGACAAGGCTTAAAGGCATTTACACTTCGGTAGAGCGTACTTGTATTGCAATAAACCAATTGATAGCTGGATGGTAGCGCAACGCCCGCAGAACCCGGATGAACCAGATAATCGATGCCGGGCTTGAGGGTGTCTGAGCCTAAAACAAATAAACAGGCGCCCGGAAAAGTTTGAACGGGTAGGGTAAAAGTTTGCTGGTACTTATTTTTAAAGGGCTGCAGGCCAATTTTTTGGAATTCGGCTGCAATAAAGTTAGCGGCCAAGACCCTTCCGTCCTCCACATAACCCCTACCAGCATATTCGGGCGAGCAGAGTGTAGCAATGGTTTGCCGATATGGATATTGCTGCCCATAGACAAAAGAGAGGGCTAGGCTAAAAACAAAACTAAGCGCCAGTCGCATAGCGGCGACAAATTTTGTAGATGAAGTCTTCTACAATCTCTGATTCGGTATCCCAGCTAAAAGTATCGGCAAGCTCGGCGATCATGTTGCGCGCGGCGTCGATAGAGGCGAGTTGGTCTAGTTGCTTGACATTGCTAGAGAAATCGTCTGAAGAGCCGTCGAACAATTCATTGATAAATTGGAGTTTTTCGTTGAGGGTAAAAGCACCAATAAGGCTTTCTAACGGGAACACACTGCGGTTGTCGCGGATGTTGGCTTCCATCTCGGCCATCCAAATAGGTTGGTCTCCTGAAAATTCTGGCTCCCAGCTAGACGGCGCTGCTTGCTCAATCGTTACTTCCTCGCTTGTTTGGTCTTCTACAACCTCTTCAAACAGATTTTCTACAATCGTTTCCTCCTCAATCGCTTCTTGCTCAATCGTTTCTTCTTCGATTGCTTCTTCTTCTCGAAGCTGTTCCTCCTCAAGTGTTTCTTCAAGGAGTTCTTCTTCCTCAAGTTCTTCCTCCTCAACTTCATCTTCTTGAAGTAGTTCCTCCTCTAGTGTTTCTTCAAGAAGTTCTTCTTGGTCACCGAAGGAACTGAAACTTGGGTCGCTATTTGCAAAAGTGACTTCAAATTCGGGCTCTGGGCTTGGTTCGTCTATTGCGCCAAATAGGTCAATAGGGGTTTCGATTTCAGTGTGGCGAATGCTGGCAGAAATGACCGCTTCTTTCACGCCCAAAACATTGGTTTCGTAGATTTTGTAGCGCAAAATAACCATGCGCTCGTAGAGTTCTTTGGCGTCCTCGACTAATAATTCCATGTCTTCTGGACTTAGGTGTCCAGATTCTAGTTTTTCTACACCATTTTGAAGGTGTCCAAGAATTGTTTTGATCATTAGAGAGGGACTTTTTTCTGACATTGCTTATAACTTATTAATTTCGTGCAATCGGCAGTATATTGCACTACCGAATCAAAATTAGAAAACATTTCACAATCTCATTCAACAGCACTATGTTTTTAGAGCAATTTACCAAAGAAAACGGACAACAAGGTTGGATAGAGGTGATTTGTGGCTCTATGTTTTCTGGCAAAACCGAAGAACTGATCCGCAGACTGCGTCGTGCAGCTTTTGCCAAACAGTCTATCTTGCTTTTCAAACCCATCATAGACGACCGCTACGCCACTGAGGCGGTTGTGAGCCACCAAGGCCAAAGTTGGGAGGCCAAACGCGTGGCGTCTTCACTTGAAATCCTCGAGTTGTGGTCTAGCGAGCAAATTGTAGCGATAGATGAAGCCCAATTTTTTGACACCCAAATCATTCAGGTTTGTACTGAATTAGCCAACAAAGGTGTGCGCATCGTGATTGCAGGTCTAGACATGGATTTCAAAGGGATCCCTTTTGGCCCCATGCCACAACTGATGTCAATTGCTGAGTACGTCAGTAAAGTACATGCCATTTGTGTGCACTGCGGCAAACTAGCACAGTTTTCGCACCGCACGGTGGCCCAAACCGAGCAAGTTCTGGTTGGCGCCGTTGAAAAATACCAACCGCTCTGCAGGAGCTGTTATCAAAAAGCGTCGTCATGAAACTAAATCTGACCCACGCCCAATTGACCGACCTACTCGGGGCTGCCCACATAGGTGCTCCGACAACCGCGCTTGTTCAAGAAGTTATTTACGATTCGCGCAAAATTTCGCGCTGCGAAGGCGTGGCATTTTTTGGGCTCAATGGCCCCAAGCGCAGTGGCTTTGAATTTGTACAAACGGCATACGACAAAGGCATTCGCATCTTTGTGTTGGATCAGCAACCTGCTGAGGTATATCCAGACGCCACCTATTACATCGTCGAAGAAGTGCTTGCTGCACTCCAACAACTCGCTGCGTTTCACCGCAAAAGAATCAACTACCCAATTTTAGCCATTGCTGGCGCCATTGGTAAAACAACCGTTAAAGAGTGGGTTTACCACCTATTAGCGGGCCAATCCAAGGTGCAGCGCAGCCCTAAAAGTTACAATTCGCAGCTCGGCGTGGCCCTTTCCATACTTCAACTTCCTTTAGAAGGCGATTTAGCGCTCATAGAAGCCGCCGTGAGCAAACCTGGCGAAATGGAGAAACTCCATGCCATGATTGCGCCCAATTTTGTGGTCATTACCAGTACAAATGCGGGTTTTCGCCATGAATTTGATACCGATAAAGCCTATCAGCAAGCGCTGCAATCCCTTACAATTGGAGCCGATTGGTGCATTGATGGCGCGCAGTTAGAGGTGCTTACTACCGAAAATTCCAAAGAATTAATTGATCATATTCCCTTCAATGACCCCGTGCGTGTCCATAATGCACGCGTGGCCATTGCCTGCGCACTCCGTTTGGGTCATTGCAGCCCAAAAGCTGTTGCGGAGCTTCCCAAACTTGCCAATCGGCTGGAAACCTTCGAAGGCATTCATGGCGCCACGCTCATCAATGATGCCTACACCTTAGACCTGCTTGCTTTTGAGGGTTCACTCGCTTTTTTGAAGTCCGTTGCCAAAGGCAAAACCTCAATGGTGTGTTGTTTGCTGGCCGACAACCAAGCACATTTAAAAGAAGAAATCACTGGCCTGCTATTGGCCAACCAAATTGACAACTATTTTATTTGGACCACGCTTCCCGCGGTGCTTCCCGACATCTCGAATCAGGTCGTCTTGATCAAAGGCAATCAGCATTTGTTGACCGAAGCGCTACTTGCCAAATGGAAGCGCAAGTCGCACAGCACAGTGGTGCGTTATGATCTTTCGGCACTCCAGCACAACTTGCGTGAGTACCAGCAAAGTTTGGCCCCAACAACTCAAATACTTGCTATGGTCAAGGCGCAGGCTTATGGCGCAGGCTTGGATCAAATTGCAAAGCAACTGCTTGCGGGTGGCGTCAATTATTTTGGTGTCGCTTATGCAGATGAAGGAGTCTTACTGAGGCAGGCAGGCATCAAGCTGCCAATTTTAGTCATGAACGCAGAGCCCGCCGGATTTGAGAGCTGCATTGCCTACCAACTTGAGCCCGCTATTTACAGCCCTGCACAACTCGATTCGTTTATCCGCACACTCATTGCCGCGCAAATTCAAGATTACCCCATTCATTTGAAGTTTGATACCGGCATGCATCGCTTAGGGTTTTTGCCCGAGCAAACCGACCAGTTGTTGCAAACGTTGCGTGCCCAACCAGAAGTGTTCGTGAAGAGCGTTTACAGTCATATGGCATGTGCAGATGAGCCCCAGCACCCCATGAATGCGCAGCAAATTAGCAGCTTTAGCGCCATTTGCACCCAGTTCGAAAGCGCGCTCCCTTATCCTTTTCTCAAGCACCTTTTGAACTCAGAAGGTGCAGCTCATTTTCCGCAAGCGCAATTCGATATGGTGCGTTTAGGCATTGGCCTTTTTGGGGTCAATCACGACCCGCAATTTGAACATAAATTAAAGCCAGTGATTTCCTGGACCAGCCAGATATCCCAATTAAAGCAACTCAAAAAAGGCGCTTGTGTTGGTTATGGTTGTTCAGAAATACTAGAAGCTGATAGCCAGATTGCAGTGATCCCTGTTGGCTATGCCGATGGTTTCAAACGCAATCTCAGCAATGGAGTAGGAGGGGTTTATATCGATGGCGTGTACTGCCCAACCATCGGAAGAGTGTGTATGGACATGATCATGGTTTTGGCGCCCCACGCCAGGCCAGATGCCGAGGTAGAAATTATCGGTACGCAGCAAACACTCAGTTCATTTGCAGAAAAAGCGCAGACCATTCCTTATGAAATTCTTACAAGTATCTCACCTCGCGTACAAAGAACTTACGTGAATGATTAATTTTAAAGCTTATAAAACCCGTATGATGATGAAAAATTTGCTGTTGTTTTTGATTTTGTGTTGTTCACTCATGGCCAACGCTCAGGTGGCAAAATCAGAAGGAGATACCCTTAAATACTTAATTATCCGCAATAACGGCATTGAATATGTTGGGCAAATTTTATCTGACGACGGTCGTGAGCTCTTGATTTTAACCCAACAACTCGGCAAAATATACATCCCGAAGTCCGAAGTGAAAAGCGTGACTTTAGTAGATGAGCAAACCGACTTCAAAGCAGGCGAATACTTAGGAACTGGGGTTTTTACAACGAGGTATCAATTCACCACCAACGCGTTTCCCATTAAAAAAGGCGAAAATTACGCGCTCATCAATTTGTATGGGCCCGAAGTTCATTTTGGGATCATGCCCAACCTGAGTGTCGGCATTATGGCTACTTGGGCTGCCAGCCCGATCGCATTGGCCTTGAAATACACCATTCCAACCCAAAACCCAAAACTCAATTTTGGATTGGGCACCATCATGGCCTCTTCTGGTTACCTCAACCAAGCCAAAGGTTACGGCGGGTTGCATTGGGGTATGGCCACCTACGGAACACGCCGCAGCAATGCTACACTTTCTTTGGGTTATGGTTATTTCAATTCTGGCTTTTCTTTTACCAATCAGGATGCTTATTACCAACCTGGCACTTATGCAGCGGTGTTTAATCAAGGCGTGTATAGTTTTCCGATTCCAGAAATGCTTACCTACGAAAACGAAGTAGGGAGCTTTAAATCACCGATAATCGGTATTTCTGGCATTGCTGCAGTGAGTAAAAAAGCAAGCTTTATTTGGGATTTCATGTTCATTGGCGGCAATACGCGCAAGGTGTTTGATTTTCAGGAGATACAATATTTTTACGACCCAAATACCGGCCAACCAAGTACGGTTGTCTACAACGATCCTTTTATCGATGTGAAGAGCACCAATATGGTTTTTATGCCGGGCATGCGTTTTCAAAAAGATGAAAACAAAGCTTTTCAAGTGACTTTAGCAGGTATTATTGGCAAAAGAGAAGAAAGCACCCTTACACAAACGACCACCAACAATTATTCTTTCCCGGTGCCTATGCTCAGTTGGTTCTATAAGTTTTAACCATGGAAACAGTTCAAGATCAGTTATTGCAGCTCATTAAAGCAAAGCTCCCACCAGGTGATGCTTTGGGTCATGTCTTGAGCGAGACACTACACATCAGCATGGATGCTGCGTATCGCCGCATGCGCAATGAAACGGCACTTACTATCGACGAACTCAAAAGGTTGTGCAAAACCTTCGACATCTCTTTTGATTCCCTGATCTTACAACAGAAAACAAATGTAATTTTCAGGTACACGCCGCTCAATGCGTATGATTTTTCCTTGGAATCATACTTAGAAGGCATACTCGAAGCCTTTGAGCGCTTGCGTCATTTAGAAGACCCAAAAATCATGCTCACCATCAACAATACGCATTTTTTTCAATTGCTGAATTTTCCGCAATTGGTGCGCTTTAAGTTGTTCTTTTGGGCCAAAACACACTTGCAAATACCCGATTACAAAAACGTATTATTTCGCCACGAAAAAACGTCTGACCGCGCTTTTGAACTCGGGAAGTCTATTCTGCAATCTTACAATACCATTCCATCTGTAGAAATCTTTGACCCCGAACTCATGCGTGGTTTCTTGCGTCAGATCCATTATTACTACAAGTCCAATCAGTTCGAAGACCCAAGCTACGCGCTCTTTTTGTGCGATCGCCTCCTGATGTTTTCTGCCCACCTACGCGAACAAGCGGGCCACGGTAAAAAATTCATTTATGGTACGCAGGCGCCGGCCACAGGCAACCGTTTTGAGATGTACCTCAACGAAACCATCAATGCCGATTCTGCTTTTTATTACGAAAGCAAAGACAAACAGGGCTTGTTTCTCTCGCACAATATCATGAATTACTTGCAAACAACCGATGCGCAGTATGTGCAAGATGCCAAGCAAGTGATCGATAAGCAATTGGCCAACTCCAGCCTCATAAGCGTCGTGAACGAGCGCGAGCGCAATAACTTCTTTGCCGATTTTGAGAAAACAATCGGTATGTTTCGCAAAAAAATAGAAGCAGACCTCGACTTCCTTTCTTGATACTTGCGTTTTTCGCAACTCAAAAATAGGTAGCTCCGCTATTCAGTTTTGCAGCGCCTTGATTTAGGCTCACCTTTGTAGCATCAAATTGTATGCTATGAAAACAAAAAATTTACAATCCGTTTTATTACTAGTGGCCATTTTCTTTAGTGGCATGGCAAGTTATTTTGCCCAACCGAGCAGCACAATTGCTGTGGCCAACCCCAATGTCAATGCACTCACCATAAAGGCAGAGTCTGTAGCAAAAATGCTCCGCTTGGAGTTGATTAAAATCAACAAGTACAAAGTCTATGATGAATTTGACATGAACGAAATCATCCAAGCCAAAGAGGAGTATAAAGTGGGCTGTTATGGCCAAAATTGCTTGTCTAAATTGGGTGAAGAACTCAAAGTAGATTACGTGATGTCTGGCTCGATAGACGGTTTAGGCAATAAAATCGTCGTGACGATTAAAATCATTGATGTCAAGGCACAAAGTCTTTATAAGTCGGCGGTCCGCGAATTTGACAACCAAGAATTAGAAATCCAGCGCATGGTAGAAATTGTCTTGGCCGAAATGCATGGGCTCACCGTAGACAAAGTGATTTCAGATCGCTTGGCCTTCAAAAATGAAGTCATTACCTCCAACAACGTAGGTAAAATCAATAACTCTGGCCCGCGCATTGGTTTTGCAGCAATGACTGGCGACGTAGCCGAATTTGCAACACGCTCTGAAATTTATGGCGGCTTGGGTATCCAACCATTTACCTCAATGATTGGTTACCAAATCGAAGGTCAATACGTTGGTACGGATAATTTTTCTGCATTGGTTGAAGGGATCTTTAATATCTCTGGCCTAGAGCAAAGCAACTTTATTCCATCAGTGTCTTTATTGAATGGTTTTCGCTTTGGCAAAGCCAATTGGGAATTTGCCTTTGGCCCAAGATTTGGCATCAAATCGACATCCATTGGCTTCCTAGATGTAGATGCAGAATACGGGCCAGATGGCGCCTATTACACAAAGAGCGAATGGCTTGCATCTGGAGGCAAAATCAATGTAAATACAGGCGAACTTATATTGGAACCATATCAAGGATTTACGGAACATTTTGACAGCGATGGTTCCAAAAAATTAGCAACATCTTTCTTAGTTGCCTTTGGCCGTACTTTTCAGGCTGGCTCTTTGAATATCCCTGTCAATTTATTTTACAGCTCGCAAAAGGGCGGCGGTTTTATTGGCGTCAATATGGGCTTCAATGTTCAAAAGAGCAAACAACCAATTAATAAAACGACTAGTCCGCAGCGTTATTATTAGTTCTCCAATCAAACTAGATCAATATGAAAACACATTTTTTCGTTAGTTTGTGTTTCGCATGGACGCTCTGCTTCTTCGGAAGTCAGGGCGTTTTTGCGCAAATACCGGGCAAAGTTGAACCCATAACGGATACGTCAAAATACCTTGTCATTACTGCAGATGGGACTGAATATGTTGGCTTAATCATTTTGCAAGACAGCAACGGTGTTTGGCTTCAGACACATTCGCTTGGCCAGATCCAAATACCAAAAGTTGAGATCAAGTCTATCCAACGTTTCGAGCTCAAGAACGACCCTAATATGGCCGCCTTTAACAGCGGAGGAGTTTTCACGACGCGATATCAATTCACTACCAATTGCTTTCCAATCAAAAAAGGTGAAAATTATGCTCTATGTAATCTTTACGGACCTGAATTTCATTATGCGGTTCATCGAGATTTTTCTGTAGGGGTCATGACTACATGGATTGCTTCTCCTATCATACTCGCATTGAAATACACCCGCGGTACCGCCAATCCAAAAATCAATTATGGCGCAGGTGCATTATTTGGTTCTTCTGGCTATTTGAATGCAGGCCGTGGCTACGGAGGTCTTTATTGGGGAATGATCACCTATGGCGACCGCAGAAACAACATCACTTTATCTATTGGCTACGGAAATGTAAATGACGGAACAAAAGCTACATACACAGAAACAATTTATGTCCCTGGAACCTATCAGGCGGTCAATGGATCTTATCCAAATTTACCCGTCCAAGATGTCGTCACAATAGGAGGCGCTTCTGTTTTTGACGCTGCTATAATTGGCCTAGCCGGACACATTCAAATCAATGAAAAGCGGAGTTTTATTTATGACTGTATGTATCTGAATGCGACGAACCGCTCTGCAAATCACATGGGGGTTTCTCAATATCCTAATGAAAATTATGGATATGTAAACACGAGTTTTCTCCTACAACAAGTGATCGTGCCACAGGCTCAATATTGGGATAAGGGCCCCGGAAGTAAGAGCAATATTTTCGTAATCTTACCGAGTATTCGTCTTGAACGTTCTGCTAAAAAAGCCCTTCAGTTGACTTTTGGAGGAATTATTACTGAAGACAATTTTATGCCATTACCTATGGCGAGTTGGTTTTTCAGATTATAGCATTTTTAGACACGCTTTTTGGCTCTTTGTATCGTTATAACTAGATTTACTTAATAATTGATTTATATTTTAATTACTATGAAAATTCGACTAAGCTTTTCAATATTTCTTCCTATCTTATTTTTCTTACTTGGAAGCTTTCAATTGCATGCGCAAACACCAAGCACGACAGCACCAAGTACAGACACCACCAAATATTTAATTGTCAAAAATGATGGCAATGAATACGTGGGGCAAATCCTCTCCGATGACGGCCGTGAGGTCCTGATCGAGACCAAATCTTTGGGTAAAATCTATATTCCCAAGAGCGATATCAAATCGATGCGCCCAATCAACTACACCGAAGACATCGCTAAGGGTGAGGTGAGCACAGCAGGTGTTTTTACCACGCGTTATCAGTTCACAACCAACTGTTTTCCGATCAAAAAAGGCGAGAATTATGCCATGCTCAATCTTTATGGCCCCGAGGTGCATTTTGCGGTCCACAAAGATTTTTCTGTCGGCATCATGTCTACCTGGATTGGCTCACCCATTGCTTTGGCCTTGAAATACACCCGCGGTACATCAAACCCAAAAATCAACTACGGCGTGGGAACGCTAATGGGAACGTCTGGCTACTTGAATCAGGGCAAAGGCTTTGGCGGCTTACATTGGGGCATGATTACCTACGGAGATCGCCGCAATAACGCTACGTTATCAGTGGGCTACGGATATTTCAATCCTGGGAGGGCCAACATAAATTTTGGCCAACCCATTTATACGCCTGGTGTTTATGCGGCCAATAATGGGATGTATCCAGAAATTCCTATAGAGGGTTATTATTATTCAAGCAATCAATCTAACTACAAAGCGCCAATCATTGGTCTTGCAGGCCAGGCCAAAGTGGGTAAAAAAGCAAGCTTTATTTACGACTGCATGTATATCATGGCAACCAATAGTTATAAGTCGGTTACAGGCGGGCAACCTATGACGCAATCCTATGACGCAAACGGGTTAATTACCCAAGTTGAAGTTTATGATTATCAAGAAACAGTCACAACTGGCACCTCGCGTCAAAATGTATTGATTCTCATGCCAGGTATGCGTTTTGAGCGCAGTGAAAGCAAGGCGTTTCAAATCAGTTTGGCGGGTGTGATTACCGATGGCATGTCATTCCCTTTGCCGATGGCCAGTTGGTTTTATAAATTTTAAGGGCGAGTGCACCAGGTTTTGTTCAT